>PWVP01000258.1 GCA_003561815.1 Campylobacterota bacterium
GGCATCTCCGGTTCGCCCGACCGTGATCAGGCCGCGAATGTGCAGCAGCATCATCTCGGGCAGATCCACATTGGTGGTGTAGGCGCGCACCCAGTGCTCGGCAATCTCAACCAGCTCGATCGGACTCTCCCCCGTCTCATCCAGAATGCGAAGCTTTAGAGCGAGCAGCTCGGGCAGAAACAAAGAGCGCTCCCGGGAGAGATCAAGCGCCTGATTCACCACCCGGAGCGCCTCGGTCAGATCGCCCCCCTCATACGCCTCAAGCGCCTGGGAGTAGAGATTGGCATCCGCCAGCGCCTCCCCATCGGCGATGGGGCTTCCGGCCGCATCCAGCGGGCCAACGCTCGGTGACACAAACTCAGGCAGAGAGACCGGAAAACCCAGACCCGGCCGATGGCTCGCTTTGAGAAAAGGGGGATCCTGTGTGTAGCCCACCAGAAGCCATCGATTCGAGGCGCGGCCTAGCTGCGAAGGGACCAGCGGCTCACCTGAGAGGGTCTCGTTCAAAAGCGGATAGACCCGCGCCTGGCGCTTAAACTCAATCTCAACACTAAAACTACGCTCTGAGAGGTGGGGCGTTAGGGCAAAAAAGCGGTTACTAAGGGGGTGGGGTTTAAGGGCTGGAACGCGATCGAAGTAGCAGTGAAGCGTGCCGTTGCTATCCCGGGTCGCCTCGCTTAGCTCGCAGCTAAACCGATCGCGGGCAGTGAGCTCCAGCAGCAGATAGGGTTCACCCTCCTGAAGGCCGCTCGTCTGGGTAATCTCCAGCGCCCCGATCGGTAGAGGGGCAAACAGTGCTACTAAAAGACCCCCCCGCAAAAGGGGGGCAAAAGCTCTTTTTAAAACTGGGTACATAGGGGAGATAAAGCAAGCGCCATTCCCCTGCCCCAAGGGGGCTAGAAGCCGCTGGCGGCCACCAGATCCCCAAAGAGGTTCAGCATCGGATCGATCGCTAGAAAGGAGAGTGAAACCGCAACCGCTGCGACACCCAACACAATCTTAAGCGGCACGGTGCCGTTTTGGTAGTAGACGGTGTTGTCATTCTCCTCGGGATCGTGCAGGAACATATAGATGATCAGCTTCAGGTAGTAGTAGACCGCGATCGCACTATTGGCCAGCATGATCAGTGCGAGCACCAGATGGCCACTGTTGACCGCCGCACTAATCAGATAGAGCTTACCCCAAAAGAGCGCAAAGGGCGGAATCCCGGCCAGAGAGAGCATAAAGACCGCCATCACCACCGCGCCCACGGGGCTGATGTGCACCATCCCTGCGAACTTCTTATAGGGGTGATCGTAGCGGATATCCCACACCTTGCTCGGATGACGCGAGATCCAGAGCATCGCAAAGGCGCCCAGATTGGTAAAGAGAAAGAGCGCCCAATACAGAAAGATCCCTGTATGCGCCTGGGTCGTACCCATCACCACCGCCGTGAGCACGAAGCCGGCGTGGCTGACGGAGCTGTAGGCGAGCATCCGCTTGACCCCATCTTGAACCAGCGCCAGAATGTTGCCGATGGTCATGGTGGCCACCGCCGCGATCCAGAGCAGCCAGTAGATGATTCCATCGGGCGACTGAACCAGAAAGTCAAAGAGGCGCAGCAGCACCACAAAAGCCGCAATCTTGGGCACGATGGACATGTAGCCCGCCAGCGGCGCGCTTGCCCCCTCGTACACATCCGGCGTCCAGGTGTGAAAGGGAACCACCGAAAGCTTAAAGCCCAGACCGGCCAGCAAGAAGGCGCTGCCAGCGAGCACAAGCGGCAGATTGGCAAAGCCGCTAGAGACCAGCACCTCCTCAATAGTGCGAATCTCCACACTACCGGTGGCCGCATAGAGCAGCATCGCACCAAAGGCAAAGAGCGCTGCCGCGGCACCACCCATGGTGAAGTACTTAATCGCCGCCTCCAGAGACTTATCCCGGCGGTGCATGGCAATCAGTGTATAGAGCGCCAAAGAGCCGGTCTCCAGACCGATAAAGATCATGATCAGGTTGTCGCTTGAGACCATAAAGGCGAAGCCCGCCACCATAAAGAGAAAGAGCGCATAAAACTCTGCGAACTTAAACTCCATAAAGCGAACACCGGTCATCGCCAGCGGAATAAAGAGCAAAGAGGCGCCGATGATGATCATCTGGCTGGCCAGCGCGATGCCATCGACAAGCATCACATCAAAAAAGCCGTGCCCCTGTACACCGTAAAAGAGCAAGAGCCCCAACGCGAGCGCCAGAGTCATCATGGTGACGGTGACATAAAAGCCCCGATCGAGCTTCTGGAACAGATCGATAATCAGAATAAACATCCCGCCCAGCACCAGTACCAGCATGGGGGCCAAGGTCGCAAAATTGACCATCTCCATTGAGAACTGTTCAATCGGCATTATCGTACCCCCTGCAATTCATAGGTGTTGAGATCATAGAGCTTCTCCCTCGACTCAGGCAGAACCGCCTTGGTGTACATGAGGTTAACCAGGTTTTTAGCGCTGGTGTCAATCGAGCCGAGAACCGGCTTGGGGTAAACCCCCAGCCAGACCACAACCGCGATCAGCGGAACCAGTGCCACAATCTCTTTGGGCATCAGATCGCGTAGGCTCTTATTGGCCTCCACGGTGATGGGGCCATAGAAGGTCTGGCGAAAGAGGTGCAGCAGGTAGATGGCACCCAGCACAATCGAGGTACCCGCCAGCAGCGCCATAATCGGGCTGACCTTATAGTAGCCCAGCAGCGAGAGGAACTCCCCGATAAAGCCCATCGTCAGCGGCAGACCGGCTGAGGCCATCACCATAAAGAGGAAGATCCCCGCATAGATCGGCATCGTTTTGGCCACCCCGCCAAACTCGCTCATCAGCTTGGTGTGGCGCCGATCGTAGAGCATCCCCACCAGCATAAAGAGCGCCCCGGAGATGATCCCGTGGCTGAGCATAAAGAAGACCGAACCGGCGATCCCCTCGGCATTGAGCGCGAAGGTGCCCAGCACAATCACCCCCATATGGCTAATGGAGCTATAGGCGATCACCTGCTTGATATCCTTCTGAGCAAAGGCGACCATGGCGGTGTAGATCACCATAATCACCGCGATAATCCCGATCGGAATCATAAAGTAGACCGAAGCGTCCGGGAACATCGGCAGGCTGAAGCGGACAAAGCCGTAGGTGCCCATCTTCAGCAGGACCGCCGCCAGCAGCACCGAGCCGACCGTGGGGGCCATACCGTGGGCGTAGGGCAGCCAGGTGTGAAAGGGGAACATCGGCACCTTCACCGCAAAACCGATACCCATCGCCACAAAGAGCCAGAGCTGTAGATTGAAAGGCAGCTGCAATAGGTGCCAGTCGAGAATACTAAAGCTCCACATGCCCGTAGACTGGTAGTAGAACCACGCCATAAAGAGCATCCCCAGAAGCAGAAGCAGCGAACCGGCAAAGGTGTAGATAAAGAACTTCACCGCCGCATAGATGCGCCGCCCGCTCCCCCAGGCCCCGATAATGTAGAGCATGGGTACGAGCGAAAACTCCCAGAAGAGGTAAAAGAGGATCGCATCCAGCGCCACAAAGACCCCCACCATGGTGGTCTCCAGCACCAGGATAGCCGCGATCAGATTTTTAAGGTTTCGCGTTTCGCTTAGCCCCATGACCGCAATCAGGGTCATAAAGGTGCTCAAAATCACCAGCCAGAGCGAAAAGCCATCAACCCCGACGAAGTAGCTAATCCCTAAAGACTCCACCACCGGGATCTGCTGCACAAACTGCATCCCCGGATTGGCGGCATCGAAGTTCAGCCACAACAGCAGCGAGACGAGAAACTGCACCCCCGTGACCGTCAGGGCGTAGGTGCGAATGCTCTCCCGGGTGACCAGAAGCCCCAAAAGGGCCGCCACCAGCGGGAAAAAGATCAAAAATGAGAGAATGTAATCCATCTACGCTCCTTTTACCACAAACAGGCCGATAACCGCCAGGATTAAGAGAATCAGTAGGCCCGCCACGATCCAGCGCAGCATGTACGAGAGGCTGCCGGTGTGCATCACGCGGCTCTTCTCACCCGCTCCGTAGATGGAGCGCGCAATCAGATCCACGGTAAAGTCCACCACCCGCAGATCCAGCTTCTGCCACGCAAAGGCGCTCAGCTTCGTATAGGGCTCAATAATCGCCTTTTTATACAGGGCGGGGATATACCACTCATTGGCCAAAAAGCGGTAGATAAAGCTCTGCTCATGCTTCGGATCGAAGCCACCCCGGCTATATTTAAAGACCGCAAAGGCGATCGAAGCGATCACCAGACCCAGTGTCAGGGCGATGAGTGCATAGTGCATGCTCCCCAGATCGGGCAGCCCGACGGGCATCATCGCCGAGACCAGGTTGCGGTACGCCCCCTCAAAGAAGCCCGCGATGACGGCCAGCACCGCAAGCGGCGCCATCGCAAAGAGCATAAAGGTGGGCGCCTCATGCGGGTGCAGGTTGGGGAAGTGCTTGGGGTACTGCTTCTCGCCAAAGAAGACCAGCATCACCAGACGGAAGCTGTAAAACGCCGTCATCATAGCCGTCACAAGCAGCACCGCCCAGATAATCATAAAGCCATCCCCAAAGGCCACCTCCAGAATCTTATCTTTAGAGAAGAAGCCCGCGAGCGGATAGATGCCCGCCAGGGCCACCGAGGCGATCATCATCATAATCGCCGTCGGTTTCATCACCTTATAGAGGCCGCCCATCTTTTTGATGTCCAGCTCATCGTGCATCGCGTGCATCACATTACCGGCACCTAAGAAGAGCAGCGCCTTAAAGAAGGCGTGGGTCATCAGGTGAAAGAGCGCCACCCAGTAGTACCCCAGACCGGCGGCGACAAACATATAGCCCAGCTGCGAAAGGGTCGAGTAGGCGATAATGCGCTTCATGTCGCGGTTTACCAGCGCCATCGAGGCGGCGAAGAAGGCGACAAACGCCCCCAGGCAGGCGATAAAGTAGCTCACCTCCCAAACCGCCGCATAGAGCTCATTGGCGCGCACCACCAGATAGACCCCCGCGGTGACCATGGTGGCCGCATGGATCAGGGCTGAAACCGGCGTGGGGCCCTCCATCGCATTGGCCAGCCAGGTGTGGAGCGGAAACTGGGCCGATTTACCCATCGCCCCGATAAAGAGCAGCACTGCCGCCCAGAAGAGCGCATCCTGATTGACCGCTCCGATACTGGCAAAGACATCCTCGTAGCGGAGGCTGCCCACCTGCCAGAAGATGAGAAAGATACCAATCAGCATCGCCAGATCCGCTACGCGGTTCATAATAAAGGCCTCATTGGCCGCCCAGGAGGCGAAGCGCTTCTGATACCAGAAACCGATCAGCAGGTACGAACAGAGGCCAACCCCCTCCCAGCCGATAAAGAGACCCAGGAAGTTATCGCTCATCACCAGCACCATCATCGAGAAGACAAAGGCGCTAAGATAGGCGAAGAAGCGGTTAAACCCTTCATCCTCGGCCATGTAGCCGATCGAGTACCAGTGAACCAGAGCCGAAACTACCGTGACGACACTCATCATCACCACACTGATGGGATCGACCACAAACCCGAATGCGAGATTGAAGTTACCGGCATTAATCCAGTCAAAGAGGGTCACCTGGACCGGATCGCGCCCCCCCATGATGTAAAAGAGCAGCAATAGTGAGGCGATCAGCGAGACAAAGAGAAGCACCGTCGGCACAATCGCCGCTATCATCGCCTTAGGTCGCGCCCCATAGAGCAGCCCTGAAAAGAGTGAGCCCACCAGCGGTGCAAAGAGCGCCACCAGAAGCAGAAGCTCCGGGTTAGGGCCCCAAAAGAGCAGCGCCACAAAGAGCGCCACAAACCCCGCACCGGCGAGGATGATCTGTGTATGTTTTTCCATAATCGCCCCTTACCCGTGCATGTTTTTAATAGCGTTGAGATCCAGTGTACCTTTGCGCTTGTACATCAGAATCAACAGACCCAGTCCGACCGCCACCTCACTGGCGGCCACCGCGATCACAAAGAAGGCAAAGATCTGCCCGGTCATATCCCCCAGATAGTAGGCGGCGGCAATAAAGCCGATATTGACGCTATTGAGCGCAATCTCCACCGAGAAGAAGAGCATCAGGAGGTTCTGGCGGCGCATAATGCCAAACATGCCGATGGCAAAGAGTATGGCCGAAAGCGCCAGGTAGTGTTCAAGTGTAATCATAGATTCTCCTCCTTGGCGTACTCCATCTTCTTACTCGCCAGAACAATCCCGCAGATCATGGCGGTCAGCAGCAGCAGACCGGCCAGCTCAAAGGGGATCAGATACTTGGTAAAGAGGAGCAGACCCAAAGTTTCGGTATTGCCCATCCCCTCGATCACCGGATGATCCGCCACCGCGTAGCCCGCCGCAATAGGCGCGGCCACCATCGCCACCACCAGTGCCGCCGAGAGGCCACTAAGCAAGAAGATCACGCTCTGCTTCTTGATCCGCTCGTTGACCTTTTTGGCTGAGTCAAAAAACATCATCCCAAAGGCGTAAAGCGCCATCACCGCGCCGGTATAGACCACAATCTGCACCACCCCCATAAAGTCCGCTTTCAGCATAAAGAAGAAGGCGGAGATCAGGATCATGCCTGCGGCCAGCGCACTAAAGGCGTAGACCGGCTGCCGGGTGGTAACCGTGATGGTAAACATCGCAATGACCAACACCGCAAAAAAATAAAAGGCTATTGTCTCAATCATTCGCCACTCCTAGTACGCTAATGGGGTTTTTTTAATCGCCTCATCGGCATTGGGACTCA
>PWVP01000219.1 GCA_003561815.1 Campylobacterota bacterium
ACACGCAAGCACGAAGAAAGGGTCGCAATGGAGCTGCTACGCGGGGCTGCGCGGGGTTTTTTGGAGGCGCTTAAAAACCTGATTCCCGTAGGGGTCGTGCTAGCGCTGTTTTGGTCTCTGGTGGCTGGCGACGCACCCGATCGGCTGGAGATGATTCTTTTGGGGGTGGTGCTGGCCGCAGCGGGGATTGCACTCTTTTTGCAGGGGTTGGAGCGGGCGATCTTTCCGTTGGGGCGGTCGCTGGCGAACCATATGCTCAAGAAGCGATCGATCTTTTGGCTGCTCTTTTTTGCTTTCTCGGTGGGGTTTGTGGCGGTGATTGCTGAACCTTCGCTGATCGTGGTCGCGCTGCAGGCTGAAGAGATGAGCGGGGGGCTGATAGATGCCTTTGTGCTGCGGCTGGTGGTGGGCTGTTCGGTGGGGCTGATTGTGCTTATAGGTGTGCTCAGGGTGGTGCTGGGCCACGCGATTGGCCCCTATCTGGTGGTGGGTTATCTGCTGATGGTGCTGATCACGCTGCTGACCCCGGCGGAGATTACCGGTCTGGCCTTCGATGCCGGTGCGGTGAGTGCCAATATCGTCACCGTGCCACTGATTACGGCGATCGGCATCGGTCTGGCCGCTTCGCTTAAGGGGCGTCATGCGCTGCTTGATGGCTTCGGCCTGGTGGGGTTGGCGGTGATGGCGCCGCGACTGGCGGTGCAGCTTTATGGTCTGGCGGTTTTTGGCTTCGATCCCCAGAGTCTGGAGGGGGGGTATGCCCCCAGCGCGCCTGAGGCGGCGGCCTCGGGTGGGTGGAGTGCCGGGATGCTTTTAAGCGATCTGTTGGCGGTGGCGGTGAGTGTGCTGCCGCTGATTGCGGTGATGCTCTTTTTTCAGTTTGTGGTGGCTCAAAAGCCGCTGATTTTGCCCCACCGGGTGATTGGCGGCTTTTTGGTGCTGATTTTGGGCCTCTTTTTCTTTGTGGAGGGGCTGAAATTGGGGCTGCTGCCGGTGGGCGAACAGATGGCCTATGCGCTGACTCAGGTGGATCTACTCTGGGTGGTGGTACTCTTTGTGTTTTTATTGGGGCTTTCGGCCACGCTGGTTGAGCCTGCACTCATCGCCGTCGCCCATAAGGCGCAGGAGGAGGCCCCCGATCGCTTCCGCGCCTCCTTTTTAAGGGTGCTGGTCGCTTTCGGGGTGGGTTTGGGTCTGGCGCTGGGGGTGGTGCGTATCGTGCTGGGTCTGGGGCTGGATGGCTTTCTGATCGGTGCGGTGGCGCTACTTTTGGTGCTGACGGCGCTGGCTCCGGCCTATGCGGTGGCGCTGGCCTATGATGTGGGGCCGATCGCCACCTCCGATGTGACGGTGCCACTTATCACCGCACTGGGCATCGGACTGGCGATCCACACCGAAGGGGCCGATCCGCTGCTCGATGGCTTCGGGCTGATCGCACTCGCTTCGATCGGGCCGGTGGTGGTGGTCTTAATCTACGCGTGGCTGATGGCGCTAAGAACGAAAAAGGAGAGAGCGTGAGTGAAAAACGGGCGGTACTGCTAACGGCCATCGTGGCCGATGAGCTAGAGGAGGTGTGCATCGCGATTGCGAAGGAGCATGGGGCCAAAGGGGTCACCATGCTCTCCGATCGTGGCATCAACTTTCCAGAGCACAAGACCTTTTTCGATCAGATCTATCGGGGGCTGAATGCGATTTTGCTCTTTGTGCTCGAAGAGCAGATGGCCTACCGTATCGCCGATGCTCTGGATGAGCGGCTTAGGCTCGAAGAGCCCTTTAAGGGGCTCGCCCTTGTCTCGCCGCTGGAGGAGACCGGCGGCATCGATGTGCCGGGCATCTTGAACTATCTACAAAACCAAAAGGAGAGTGCGTGAAGGTAGCCCCCAGTATCCTCTCGGCCGATTTTGGCAAGCTGGGCGAGGAGGTTGAAAGCATCTGTGAAGCGGGGGCGGATTATGTCCATGTGGATGTGATGGATGGCCACTTCGTGCCCAACCTCACCATCGGCCCGGTGGTCATCCAGGCGGCGGCCAAGGCGGCCAGTAAACCGCTGGATATTCACCTGATGGTGCAGAACAACCCGTTTTTTGTCGATCTTTTCGCCCCTTTGAAGCCAGCGTTTATCAGCTTTCATATCGAAGAGGAGAAGCACCCGCACCGCCTGATCCAGAAGATCCGAGATTACGGCATCCGACCGGCTTTGACGCTTAATCCCCACACCCCCGAAAGCGCGATCGAGTATCTGCTTGAGGATGTGGATATGGTGCTTTTGATGAGCGTGAATCCGGGTTTTGGCGGGCAGAAGTTTATCCCCAAGGTGCTCGAAAAGGCGGCGCGGCTGAAGGAGCTGATTATTAAGCGCAATCCGGCGTGTTTGATCGAGGTCGATGGCGGCGTGAGCGATCAGAATATCGACGCGCTAAAGAGCGCCGGTGTCGATGTGGTGGTGGCGGGCAGCTTCGTCTTCGGCAGCGCCGATCGCGCTGCGGCGATCGCCTCTTTAAAATAATGCGCGTCAAAATCTGTGGCATTACGCGGCTAGAGGATGCGCTGATCGCCGCTGAGGCGGGGGCCGATGCGCTGGGCTTTGTCTTTTACCCCGATTCGCCGCGCTTTATCACCCCCGAAGCGGCGCGCGCGATCACCGATCGGCTCCCGCCGTTTGTGCAGCGGGTGGGGCTCTTTGTGGATACCGATCCCGATGAGGTGAACCGCATCTGCCTGGAGGCGGGTATGCAGCTGGCCCAGATTCACTGCGCGGTGAACGAGAGCTACTTTAGCGCGCTCAAGGTGCCGCCTTTAAAGGTGGTGCGCGCCGATACGCCAGAAAAGCTGGCGTGCTTTAGCGGCGAGTACCGCCTGGTCGATGCCCATGTGGCGGGCTTTGGCGGGGCAGGGGTGCGGCTGCCGATCGAGTGGTTTGAGGGGCTTGATTGTTCGCAGATGATCTTAGCCGGTGGCCTAAAGGCGGAGGATTTAGCGGCGGTTGGTGCGCTGGGTTTTTACGGTGTGGATGTGAGCAGCGGGGTGGAAAAGAGCCGGGGGGTCAAAGATCCCGACAAGATCCGCGCCTTTGTCCGGGCGGCCAAGGGCTGCTAGAGGGGCACCTTGAGCGCCACTGCTGCTGCGTGACTCTTTTCGTGGGTGATGGAGAGGGCGAGTTTATTCACCCCGTGAAAGGTGGCCGCCTTGTCGCTTAAAAAGGCGGTTGGAGCGCCGGCAGCGTCTTTGCGGATGGTGATGTCGTGGAAACTCAGTTTCGCGCCGATACCGCAGCCAAGCGCTTTGGCGACCGCCTCTTTAGCCGCCCAGAGCCCGGCGATGGACTCGATCGCTTTTGTTTGTGCCATCTCTTCGGGGTTTAAAAAGCGCCTCAGGGCCGCCTCGCCGTGGCGATCGACCAGGCGGCGGATGCGCTCAATCGCGACGAGATCGAGCCCGATCATTGCACGACGAAGGTGGTAAAGAAGACATTCTGCACCTGTCCGTCGATCAGGTGGCGATTGATGTTGTTTCTCAGCTCCTCACGCAGCCGCTGTTTGCCGTTTTCGGTGGCGATCTCATCAAACCGTTTGGAGGAGAGTTGGCGGATGATAAGGTCGCGAATCATGGGCATCTTATTCTGCACCTCGTTACCCACATTGCGGTGGCTGAGCTCTAAGCTGATCTTGATGCGCAGGTAGCGCCGCCCGTCGCTATCGAGCAGGTTGACGATAAACTGATCGAGCTCCACCACTGGCCCGATGGTGGTCTGCGTACCGGGGGCGGCACCGCCTTCAACCCGCTCAGTATCCGGCGAGGGGCCACTGCTGGTGAGCACCAAAATCGCCACCACCACCACAATAATCAGCAGCAGCGCCACCACCCCGATAATGATGAGCATCATCGGGTTTTTCTTTTTGGGCTGTTCGCTCTGCTCTTCTGTACTCTCTTCAGCCATCGGGCCGACTCCTTTATGCTACAATCCGCTTCTGTATTTTAGCTACTTCTCACACGAGATCGGCTTAAGAGGGTAAATTTAAAGGTGACTATGCGCGCTCTGGAGTCTCTGCTTTACCATATCGGAAAACCCTTTATGGCGCTGGTCGAGCTGATTGCCGCTCTGGGTCGCTTCACAATCTTTCAGATAAGGCTCGTGCCGCTCTTTTTCAAAAGGCCGTTTCGTTTCGGGCTGCTGATGCGCCAGATTGAGCAGATTGGGGCCAATAGTCTGCTGGTGGTGGGGCTAACCGCGCTCTTTACCGGGATGGTGATGGCGATTCAGCTCTATGCCGCCTTTAGCAAGTTTGGCGCGGAGGAGATGATGGGCTACACCATCTTCCTGGCCATCGGGCGGGAGCTGGGCCCGGTCTTTACGGCGCTGATGCTCATTAGTCGCGCGGTGAGTGCGATGGCGGCTGAGCTGGGCACCATGCGGGTGACCGAGCAGATCGATGCGATCGAGGTGCTCTCCATCGACTCCAGACAGTACCTGATTGTGCCGCGGATTTTGGCGACGATTATCGCGATGCCCTTTTTGGTGATGTTTTTCGATCTGGTGGCCAATCTGGGCGCCTATCTGCTCTCGGTCCATGCGCTTGGCATCAACCCCACCGCCTATATGCGCACCATCTACCAGTACTCAGAGCTCACCGACTTTATGCAGGGCTTTGTTAAAGGGGGTGTTTTCGGATTGGTGGTGGCGTCGGTGGGTACCTATGTGGGCTTTCACGCTAAAGGGGGTGCTAGGGGGGTGGGGCTGGCCACCACCCAGGCGGTGGTGCTTGCCAGCGTCGCCCTCTTTTTGACCAACTACTTTCTCTCTTCGCTCTTTTTAGTGCTGGATTGGTAGATCTCCACCAGCTTGGCGATCTTTAGCTCCGCCTCTTTGGTGCGCGAGAGGGCGGCCATTAGCATAATAAAGAGCATCAGCATCAACCCCACCGTTAAAAAGACGAAGCTATCGATATAGAAGGGCTCTAAAGGCACCAGCCCGCCCTTAAGCGGCGCGGCGATGGGCTCTTGTGCTTTTGGGGGTGTCAAGCCCGGCTTCTCCAGGCTTCGCAGCCGCTCATCGAGCAGCACCAGTGTCTGCTTTAGCTCCGCGTAGCGGTCACTCCCCTTGTCGCTACTAAGGCGATCGACCTGGCGCTTGAGGGTGTGAATCTGCGCTTTGAGCTCATCCATCCCCTCTGGCCCGCCCTTTTGGGGCGCCTGGGGCGTGGCGGCGCCATCGGCGCGGCTAAGGGCCTCGTAGCGGCTAAGAAGCTGCTGCTGGGCACGCTTTAGCTGGGCCATCTCCTGGCGCATCTCGTTTTGAAAGGCGGTGTGCAGATTGCCCTGTTTCGTGAGATGATCGAGTCTTGCCTGTTGCTGCTGTTGCAGCTGCTCAAGCTGGGCGATCTGTGCTCTGCTCTCGCTGGTGGTGCCCAGATCGAAGATAAAGTTATCTTTGCCCGCCAGCAGCAAAGAGGCCAGCAGAAGTGTAAGCCATAGCGGTCGCATAGGGATCCTTAGGGAGGGTTTGCGCTTTTGAAGCAATCGCTATTCCAAGCGCCTTTCAAGCCGGGATAGGTAAGAATAGCCCGATGCAAGATGTTGCGTTGGCGGTGATGCGGCTTCAGCCCCTGCACCGGGGGCATGAGATGTTGATTGGGCGGATGCTCAAAGAGTGCGATCAAGCGATCGTGGCGATCGGCTCGATTCAGGCGCACGATGCGCGCAACCCCTACAGTTTCGAGCAGCGCCGGGCGATGGTGGAGGCGTGCTTTAACGATGCATCCGATCGGCTCGATCTGATCGGGCTGCGCGATATCGGTGCGCCCGATACCCGATCCTGGGCGGCCTATGTGCTAGGCACCATCGCCCAGGCGGGGCTCAAGAGGCCGACACACTACTACGCCGGCTCTGAGGATGCCCACTGGTTTGAGGGGGTGCTGCCGGTGCGAAGGCTCGATCGCTTTTCAGAGGGGGCGGGGATTAGCGCCACGGCGATTCGGGCCGATCTTAAGGCGGGGCGATCGGTTGAAGATCGTGTCCCAAAGGCGGTTTTAGAGCTGATACAAAGGTGGCAGCATGGGGTTTAGACTCTTTTGGCGCAAACTGATGGGCGCCGATCTGCGGATCGATTTTTATGCCAAGATTATCGCCGCGCTGATTGTGGCGGTGGATCGGCTAAGCTACGAGGAGCTCGATCGGGTCAAGATGATCGCCGGGCGGCTCTTTGTGCGTAAAGATGAGGAGAGCCATTTCGTCTCGCGGGTCTTTTTGCACCTGGAGCGGTGTGTGAAAAGTGAGCTGCATATCAACCAGCTGATTCGGCGCATCGATCAGATTCACCGCCAGCATCCACGCTGGATCGAGGCGATCTCGCCTGAGATTATCTCGCTATGCGAGGTGCCCGGTGAGACGCTTCAGCTGCGGGTGGTGGAGTTTATCCAGGGGCTGCGCCAGCCGGCCAGACGGCGATCGCTTAAAAAGCGGCTCACATCCACTCGATCACCTTCGAGACCTCCTCTGTCACAAAGCACTTAAGCCCCCGCTCGCCACCGGCGGGCAGTCGAGGGGTGACCGCTTTGGCAAAGCCTTGTTGTGCCGCCTCCATCAGACGGCTATCGAGCCCCCCCACATCGCGGATGTCGCCGATAAGACTCACTTCGCCCAAAAAGACGGTCTTCTCTCCGATGGGCCGGTTTCGAAAGCTGCTCAAAATCGC
>PWVP01000014.1 GCA_003561815.1 Campylobacterota bacterium
CGGAGGGTACGAATCCACCAGGGGGTCCGCTCGCCGGTAAAGTGGTGTGGCTCCCACATAAAGGCAAAGGAGTAGGGGTAGCTCAAAGCCGCCGCGGCGGCCACCCCGAGCAGTGTCCCGATGATTGCCATCGCCAGTGGTACCGAGGCGGATTTGATGGCGCGGTAGAGAAACCACTTCTCCAGCTCGGTATCCCAGCTGCTCCACGCACCAGCGCGCCAGAACTCCAGCGGTCCATACTCGCTAAAGAGTTCTACGCGCTGCCCTCTGGCCTCCATCTGTGCCACCGCTTCGGCGCTGCCGATACCGATGGCGGCCAGATCGAGTCTGGGGGTGAGCATCCGCTCAAAGAAGGTGATGTTTTGCCACCCCTCACCCGTAAAGAGCTCCGCAACCGGGATGAGGTGGTTCTGGCTACTCTGACCCGGCGGGGCGTTTTCTCCCCACCCCATAAACCAGATGGACCACCCGATCACCACTGCGGCCACCCCGACGGCCACATAGCTCCGGCCGATCGCCTTAAAGGCACTTTCGCTTCGGACCGCTTTAGGGTGGTTGGGGTCGCTGCGAAGCTGGCGGCGGATAAAGTTGCTCAGCAGATCGGCGCTGAGGGTGAGTGCGAGGGTGAAGAGCATCAGGGTGGTCACCTTCTCCCAGGCGCCAAACTGGATCTGATACCAGATGTCTGCGCCCAGGCCGCCGCCGCCCACCGCACCGATCACCGCTGCGTTTCGGATGGCGCACTCTGCGCGCATCAGCGTAAAGCTCTGCACGCTCCGCGCCGCCAGGGGTGCAATGCCATAAAAGAGAAGCGCCAGCCGTCCGCCCCCAGCGGCGCGCACCTGCTCGTAGGCCTTCTCGGCTACGCTATCCCACAGCTCGCTGTAGACTTTGGCCAAAATCCCGCCGATGCTTAAGCCCAGCGCCAGTGCGCCGGTCATCGGCCCCAGCCCGATCACCGCGACCAAAATCACCGCCCAGACGAAGTCCGGCACCGCCCGCAGAATATCTTGAATAATCCGCGCAAGCGAGCATAGCGCCGCCGCCGGGGAGCGCAGCGCGAAACCCCGCCGCCAGCCGGTGTGGTGCTCCTCGCCCACGGCGACACTTCGGGCAGAGCCCATCGCCAGCACCAGTGCGATCGCAATCCCGATAAAGGTGCCAATCACCGCCGCTGAGAGGGTCTGAAGGGTGAGCCGCCAGCTGTGCAGCAGAAACTCTGGGCTGAGATCGGGGCGGATAAAGGCCGCGGCCCAGGCGCCCATGCGCTGAAGCGATCGGGCGCGCTGATCGGGATCGACGAGGGCGGAGAAGTCCCACTCGGCCGCCATAAAGGCGGCCACTACCAGCACCAGAATCACCACAAACGAAGCCCAGTGGGCCCAGGGGCGTTTGGTGGCGTAGCGTTCCAGTGGTTGTGGCATAGCCCTACCGATCGGTGGTGGCGAGCTGATCGAGATGCAGCGCCTGATACTCGGTGCCGTAGAGCTGCTGCAAGAGATCGGCTGTGATCGCCTCAGGTGCGCCCTGCCAGAAGAGCCGCCCCTCTTTAAGGGCGATCACCCGCTCGAAGTGGCCGTGCAGAAGCTCCAGCGTGTGGAGGTTGACCAGTAGGGTTGTGCCGTTTTCGCGGGCGATGGAGGAGAGCAGGGTGATAATCTCGCGTCCTAAACGGATATCGAGCTGGCTGACCGGCTCATCGGCCAGCATCACCTTCGGCTGCTGCACCAGCAGGCGCGCCATGGCCACCCGCTGCTGTTGGCCGCCGGAGAGTTCGCCGGGCATCGACCAGAGTTTATCCTCCAGCTCCACGCGTCTTAAGGCGGCGCGTGCGCCCTTTAGATCCTGCGGCCAGATAAGCGACAGGATCGCCCGGGGCAGAGACCAGTGGCCTAGATGGCCCATCAGGACATTGTGGACAACGCGCAGCTGGGGGATAAGATTGTCCGACTGGTAGAGCACACCGATATCGCGCCGCAGGCGCCGCAGCGCGCGCGAACGCAATCGGGCCGTATCCTGACCCATCGCCAGGATGCGACCCTCGGTGGGGCGGATCACCGCCGTGAGGAGTCGAAAGAGGGTGGTTTTGCCCGCGCCGGAGGGGCCGATGATGGCCACCCGCTCGCCAGGCTGGATCTCAAATGTGATCTCTTTGAGCACCTCGGAGCGGCCAAAGCGCTTGCCCACCCCCTCTACGACAAATGGGCTCATCTAATTTCCGATATCCACACCGGACTCGATCAGCTCCACATAGCCCATCCACTCGCTCATGTCTGCATCGACGAAGCGCTCAGATCCAAGATACTCCAGCGCCTTTTTACCCTCTGTGGAGGTGTGCAGGTTCATCAGTGCCGCATGGACAGCGTCGATGGTTTCGCGACCCAGATCGGTGCGGGTGGCGAAGCAGTAGTTGGTGAACTTCGGCGTCTCGTAGATAATGGGGGCGTTGGTTTTGATCGCATCGCTGGCGCGATCGTAGGGGGGCTGACCCAGGGCGCCGACATCAAACTCACCATTGGCGACCTTCTGTGCGACCACATCGTGGCTGCCGCTATAGGCGACGGTGCGGAATGCCTGCTCGGGGCGCTGACCACTCTGATCGGTAAAGAAGCTGCGCGGCATCAGGTGGCTGGAGGTGCTGCTTTTGCTACCGAAGGTGAAGGTCCAGTTGTTCGCTTTGGCCGCTTCGGCCAGCTCAGCAAGGCTGTTGACCTGCGGCACATTGGAGCCTTTGTGGCCGATAAAGTAGCTGATGAACTCTTTATCGATATCGCGGGAGGCGACCACTTCGAGCTCATCGCGCATCATCATATAGGCCTGAGCGGTAGTCACAGCGCCAAACCACGCCAGCTGTGCACGGCCGGTGGCCAGAGCGGTGACGCTCGCGGCGTAGTTTTCCACATGGACATACTCGGTTTTGATGCCCGTCTCGTTCTCGATATGTTTGGCGATGAGGCCAAAAAACTCGCGCATATTCTCTGCGCTGTCGTCAGGGATGGCGACGATGGTGATTTTCTCGGGCGCTTTGGCCAGCAGGTGGGCCGGGGCGAGTAGCAGGGCAAAGAGGCCTAGGGCGGCCAGGACTTTTTTAAACATAGGGACTCCTGTGTGTGATCTTTTTGGGTGCGACAACCGTCGCCTAATCATGATGCAACACGGAAGAGAGGAACGAAAGAGCGCCTCGATGTGTGTTGTGATGCCACCGGCATCCTCGCTTGGCTTGAAGAGCGAGAATTAGACCAGAAAATTTATAAACCCACCCTTAAGGGGTTTTGGGATTTAATCGGACCATCTTTTGGAGAAAGTATGGATGACTACAAACTAACCAAATATGTCAAGGCCGCTGGCTGAGCGGGCAAAATGGGTCCGGGGGACCTGACAAAACTTTTGCCCGCCGCGGCGGACTACTCGGCACCCAATGTTCTCATCGGTCCCGGTGATGATGCGGGGGCTTTTCTCGTGGCACCCGATCTGGCGATCGTGCAGACGGCGGACTTTATCACCCCCGTACTCGACGATCCGTACCTCTATGGTCAGATCGCAGCGGCCAATTCACTCAGTGACTGCTTCGCCACCGGCGCGGAGGTGCGTACGGCGCTAGCACTGGTGATGTATGACGGCTGCCATGTGCCGATCGAGGCGCTCGAAGCGATCTTAAGAGGCGGCGCGGATAAGGTCAAAGAGTGCGGCGGCGTACTGCTCGGCGGCCACACGATCAACGATCTGGAGATGAAGTACGGCCTGAGTGTGACCGGCACCTGTCACCCCGAAAAGCTCTGGCGAAACCAGGGGGCGCAGATCGGCGACGCACTGATTATGACCAAACCGCTGGGGATGGGGGTGCTCACCACCGCCATCAAGGTGGACAAGGCCGAGGAGGCGACGATCGCCACCTGTGCTGCGGTGATGAGTCGTCTAAATCTCTACGCCATGAGGGCTGCACGAAATTTTGAGGTTCATGCCTGCACGGATGTGACCGGTTTTGGCCTACTCGGCCATCTGCTGGAAATGCACCGATCTGAAATTTCGTTTGAACTAAACTGGCCTAAAATACCCTATCTCAAAGAGGCGATCGATGCGGCCAAAAATGGCCTAATACCCGGCGGCAGCCTGCGCAACCGCGACTACACTTCGCCTGCCGTGCACTTCGCTACTACGCTAGCCGAAGAGGAGTCGATCCTGCTTTATGACGCCCAAACCAGCGGCGGCCTACTGCTCGCTGTGCGGGGCGATCAGGCCGAGGCGTGCCTGGAGGCAATCCGTGAAGCGGGGGATACAAGTGCGGCGATTGTGGGGCGTGTCATGGCATCAGGGGTGAATAAGATAACGGTAGGGTAGAGACGGCATGCAAGATAAGCTTCCTGGTGGCCTTTATGATCTCCTTTTTTCTTCAGAGCTGCGGCGCTCTGTTGAGAACAATGGTCTAAACAATCGGGTGATTCTTGAACGCCTGAGCGATGAGGAAGTAAAGAGGCGTGTGGGACTGGTTCTGGCAAAAAAGCTTCACTCCTATTTTGAGGAGCGGCTCTCTGGTGGTCCGGAAAGCTGGTGTGATAAGCTTGACGATCTAGCCCAAACAGGCGGTCTCTTAGAGCAGATTCAAGAGTGGCTACCCTCCACCAACCAAGCGCTTTCTGAGATTGTGCGACATCCGCGGGATAGTCCAACCCTAGAGCGGCCCGATATCCCTCTGTCCGCATCCGCTCTTTTGAGTGGGTCGTCTCGTAGTCCTTCGTTGCGATCCCAGCTAATCAAAGAGTTACATAACTGTGATCGGGCTGACTGGCTGGTTTCGTTTATAAAGTATGCAGGGCTTCTGCCACTGCTGCCCGCCCTACGAGAGTTTACTCGGAGTGCGGCAGAAGATGGCGGGCCCAGGCTTCGTGTGGCCACCACTACTTATATGGGGGCCACCGACATCAAAGCGATCGAGGCGTTGCTGGAATTGCCTAACACCCAAGTGCGGGTCTCTTATGACACAAAGCGTACACGACTACATGCTAAGGCCTACCTATTTCACCGAAAAACCGGTTTTGGTTCAGCGTATGTAGGCTCAGCAAATATTTCTAAAAGTGCTCATGATGAAGGGTTGGAGTGGACGGTAAAAATTAGTCAGTACGAAACGGAGCACCTTTGGCGACACGCATGCGCCACCTTTGAGTCTCACTGGGAGGATGGTACCGAGTTTCTTCCATGTACCAGGAGTGATCTAGCCCATATGCGCTCTGCGCTTCAGCATGAGAGCGGCACAAAGAAAAGTGACGAGAGTTTTCCGTTTTTTGACTTGCGCCCCTTTGGGTATCAGCAGACGATCTTGGAGGATATTGTTAACGAGCGATTGGCGGATAAACATCAACACCTTATTGTTGCCGCCACAGGAACAGGCAAAACTATGATTGCCGCCTTCGATTATCGACACCTTTGCCGCGAGGAACGAAAGCGACCCCGCTTGCTTTTTGTGGCTCATCGCGAAGAGCTTCTTAAGCAGGCACGGGCTTCGTTTCGACAGGTGCTTCGGGATGGAAGCTTTGGGGAGATTATGGCCGGCGGACAAGAGCCAGAAGCCTACGATCATCTTTTTTGCACAGTACAAAGCTGGAACAGCCGAGGGCTCGATCGGCTTGATGTGGCGCATTTTGAGTATGTGGTATTGGATGAAGCGCATCACGCCAGCGCTAGTTCTTATCAAAGGCTAATAGCCCATATTAAGCCCCGTGCACTAATGGGTCTAACGGCAACACCTGAACGATCCGATGGTGCTGATATACGGAGTGATTTTGGTGGCGCTTTTACTCATGAGATTCGTTTGCCTGAGGCCATCGAGCGAGCGCTGCTGGCTCCGTTTCATTATTATGGCATCCCCGATCTGGAGGGGGTTGACTTTTCGCGGGTTGGCTGGCGCTCGGGCCGCTACGATAGTGGTGAGCTCAATCGTCTGATCGAGCACAATCGCGATCGGGCTGCCTGGGTGATGGGGCAGGCCGATCGTTATGTGGTGGACTTGACCCAGGTGCGTGCTTTGGGGTTTTGTGTAAGCGTGGCCCATGCTGAGTTTATGGCGAATTTTTGTCAAGAGCAGGGCATTAAAGCCATTGCCCTTAGCGCTAACTCTCCTCAAGAGTTGCGTGATCGAGCCAAGCGCGATCTAGAAAGCAGGGTGGTGAATATTATCTTTACGGTGGATTTGTACAACGAGGGGGTGGACATCCCTAGCGTAGATACGATTTTGTTTTTGCGACCCACCGAGAGCCTAACTGTTTATCTCCAGCAGCTAGGCAGGGGTTTGCGCCTACATCCAGACAAATCCCATGTGGCGGTTTTGGACTTTATCGCCCCACAGCATCGGCGCTTCAGCTACGCTAAGCGGTTTCGTGCGCTGGCAAGTCGGTGGGATATTGCCGTGGATAAGCAGATAGGCAGTGGCTTTAGCTATGTACCCTCCGGCTGTTTCGTGCACTTAGAGCGTCAAGCAAAAGAGTATGTGCTGGAGAATATTCGCCAGGCGAGCCAATCATTGCGGACAAACCATTTGATTCAGGAGCTCTCACAGCTTCAAGGCC
>PWVP01000193.1 GCA_003561815.1 Campylobacterota bacterium
CAACGACTACAGAACCATCAAAGAGCTCAAGGAGGGAGTCAGGAACTATATCCACAAATACAACTTCAGGCGATTTCACTCATCGATCGGGTACCGAAAACCGATGAATGTCTACCTTGAAGCCACACAGGCAGCAGCGTGAGAGGTGAAAGTAAAAAGCTTGGGAGTGGTGTGTTGATTTTTAAGGGCATTATACTTTAGCTCGCACTCGTAGAGATAAAAAGCGGCGTGATCGGGATGATAGCTCTCGATGCGTTCATCGATGAGGGTTGCGATGGCTGGGTAGTCAGTGGGGGCGAGGGTAGTTATCCCTGAGCCGAGATCCGGCTCCTCTAAAAGCAGGTTATAGAGAAAGTAGGCCACCGCCGAAGTCTCATCGGCGGCTTTAAAGATGCAGGCCATCTGGTTTAGACCGGCAGAACCCGAATC
Source organism: Campylobacterota bacterium (assembly GCA_003561815.1). GTDB lineage: Bacteria > Campylobacterota > Campylobacteria > Campylobacterales > SZUA-545 > CSSED11-302. The sequence continues at coordinate 430 of PWVP01000193.1, forward strand.
CGGTTATCGAGCTTCTCTTTGAGCACCGAGTCGATCGCAAAGAGCGTACCCGTACTACCCGTGGCACAGGTGCTACAGGCACCCAGATAGCGGATATAGATATCGATGTTTTCGCCATCCTCTTTGATATCCAGCAGCTCCAGGTTGCCCCCATCCATCTGAAGCATGGGGCGTACGCTGGCATCCAGCACCGACTCGACCGCTTTGATCTTTTGCACCATCCCCATGGAGGCGAAGTCGCTGGTGGTGTTGGCCTCCAGCAGCTTCTCCCGCTCCATCTCCGCACGGGTATCGCGCAGAATATCCACCAGATAGTACTCACGGCTCTCATGGCCGCCGGGCTTGATACAGGATTTACAGAAAGCGCCCGCTTTGGTGTAGTCGGTGATCTCTTCGACGGTGGTGAGGTTGTTCAGCCGAATCACCTCTTTAATGGTGCTGAGCGTCACACGGGCACACTCACACACCATCTCCGCATCCTCATAGACGCTCATATCGACACCTTTGTAGGTGGCAGCGGCTTTTTTGATGACATCGTAGGCCATCACCGAGCAGTGCATCTTCTGCGGTGGCACGGCGGGCACGTCGGGGGTGTCGCGAAGCGCAAACTCCACATCGATGTTGGTGATCTTGACCGCCTCATCGACGGTTTTTCCCACGCAGAGCTCGGCCATCATATCGCTAGAGGCGATCGCCGTGCCGCAGCCGAAGCTTTTGAATTTGGAGGCTTTAATCACCTCGGTACCATCCTCAACCGCCCAGTAGAGCCGCACCGCATCGCCGCAGCTCTCTGCACCGAAATCGGCCACCACGAGCTTGCCGCCCATCGCTTTGGCCTCCTCCTCGGTGATCTCGCCACGGTTTTTGGGGTTGTCCATGCGATCGGCAACCTTTTTGGAGTACTCCTCCCAAAGAGCGCCGCCGATTAGATCGTTTTTTGCCATAAATTATCCTTGTTTTGCGTAGCTAGAGGAGATGGCGCGCAACCGCTCCACCGCCTTGGGGAAAATCTCAATCACCCGATCGATCTCCGCTTCGGTGCTAAAGCGCGAGAGGCTCAGCCGCACAGCGGTGTGCGCCAGCTCCTTGTCCGCGCCGATCGCCAGAAGAATCGGGTTGGCTTCGAGATCTTCGCTGGCGCAGGCGCTTCCGGTGCTCGCGGCGATCCCCTGTTTGTTCAGATCCCAGATCATCGACTCGCCCTCCACGCCCCGGATGCTAATGAGGATCGTATTGGGCACGCGCCCTTCGCGATCGCCCACCACCAGCACATCGGGCATCTTCAGAAGCGCATCTTCAAGCTTATCCTTCATCCGGCGAATCTCGGTGAGCTCGTATGTCAGCGCGTCGGTGGCCAGCTCCATCGCCAGCCCCATACCGATGATGCCGGGCACATTGAGCGTACCGGCGCGCAAGCCCCCCATCTGCTCACCGCCGTGAATGAGGGTCACCTTGGGCGCACCGGCTTTGATGTAGAGGCCGCCGATCCCCTTAGGCGCGTGGAATTTGTGGCCGCTAAAGCTCATGTAGTCCACCCCCGCTTCGCGCACATTGACCGGCAGCTTGCCGATCGCCTGTACGCCGTCGGTGTGAAAGAGGGCCCCGTACTCATGGGCGATATGGGCCATCTCTTTAATCGGGAAGATCATCCCCGTCTCGTTGCTCGCCCACATCACCGAGACCAGTGCGGTCTTTTCAGTCATCGCTTCACGCAGTGCGCCGGGGCTGACCACCCCCTGCTCATTGACCGGCAGGTAGGTGACCTTCACCCCGAGCTTCTCCAGGTGGCGACAGGTGGCGGTGACGGAGGGGTGCTCGACGCTGGTGGTGATGATGTGATCTTTCTGGCCGTTGCGAATCAACGCATCGTAGATCCCGAGCAGCACGGTGTTGTTCCCTTCGCTGGCACCGGCGTTGATGACGATATCGTCCGCATCATCCGCGCCGATACCGGCATAGAGGCGATCGAGCGCCACACCCAGTTCGCCGCGCAGCTCCATGCCGAAGCTGTGCAGACTGTTGGGGTTGCCGTACATCTGGCACCAGAAGGGCTCCATCGCCTCCTTTACCTTCGGATCCACGATGGTCGTGGCGTTGTTGTCTAAGTAGATGCGCTCCATCTTCGCGCTCCTTCCCTTGTAGCTAGGGCAGTCTAGCTTAAATAGGATAAAAATACTCTGATTTAAAACCGCCCATTTTAGGCGGCACAGAGAGTGCTATCAGCAATTTCTGGCTATGATTTCCCACTCTTCGTTCCCTAATCTAGACAGCAGGAGTCGCCTGTGCAGCGTCGGATAACCGAATCACTATTTTTTGAGTTTAACCTCAAGCTTCTGTATGTTAATCTCTTTACGACCGTTGTGTTTCTGTTCCTGAATCGGGATCAGAATGTGTGGGTTTTGCTGGGCGAACACGCTATTGTAGCAGTTCTGATCCAGCTGGCTGCCTTCTTTTTGCTCAAGCGGGTGATTTTGCGCCCCCTGACGCAGATGCGAAACACCGTTCGCGATCTGGCCGAGGGTGAAGGGGATGTGACCCGGCGGCTCAACATGCAAGGGCGCGACGAGATTGCCGAGGTGGCCCACTATATGGACGCTTTTATCGGCAAGCTGCAGGGCACCATCCGCACCACGAAGGGTGCTGCCGATCAGAACCACACCGCTGCGGGTGAGCTGCGACAGACCGCCTCACAGATGGCCCAGAGCTTTAAAAAGCAGACCCACCTCACCGGCGAGTCCAACCGGCTGGTGACCGAGATTGGTCGTGAGCTCGATCGCAGCGAGGAGGCGGCGATCACCACCGCTCAGGATCTCGATCAGACCGCGCAGTCGATGGAGCAGATGGTCCAGGCGCTTTCGAAGATTGTCGGCTCGATCAATGAGGCCTCTGGCACCCAGACCGATCTGGCCGATCGGCTCCAGAGTCTCAATCACGATGCAGAGCAGGTGAAGTCGGTTCTGGGTATTATCGGGGATATCGCCGATCAGACCAATCTGCTCGCGCTTAATGCCGCCATCGAAGCGGCCAGGGCGGGGGAGCACGGGCGCGGTTTTGCGGTGGTGGCCGATGAGGTGCGAAACCTGGCCGATCGCACCCAAAAAGCGCTTGGGGAGATTAATGCTACCATTAATACCGTGGTTCAAGCGATCGGTGATAGTAGCGACTATATGAACCGGGGTGCCGAGCAGATGAACACCATCGCCGATGAGGCGGGGGCCATCCAGGGCGTGACGAATGAGACGCGCACACGGATGCAGGGGACGATGGAGGTGGCGCACAACTCCTCGGATCTCGCCACGGCGATCGCGTATAAGACCAAAACACTGGTCTCGCACATGGGGGAGGTGATGTCGCTTTCAGACTCCAATGTGGAGTCGCTTGAGCAGATTACGCGGATTGGGGAGCAGCTCGGGGGCGCTGCTGACTCCCTTAGCCAGCAGATGCGTAAATTCAAATCATAAAAGGAGCGTCCATGACTATCAATGTAGAAAAAAAAGCCGACAAGTATGAGGTGCATATCGACGGCACCATCAAAAGCGTTGCCGATTCACAGAGCATCAAAGATGCCGTTGGCGGATGCCACGATGCCAAGCTGCCGATCCATATCCGAATCGACAACTCCTTTAGCGTCACCTCATCGGTGATCGGGTTTCTACTGAAAAAGGTTCAGGCCGATAAGGTGGATATCCGCATTACCGTCTCCGATGAGCGGCTTTACGATCTCTTCAAAAGCCTGAATCTCGCCACCATCCTCAATGTCCACAAGGCGTAAGCGGGATGTACCTGCTTGAGAGCACCTTTTTTATCGAGACCACGGCACAGTCGGAGGGGGCGCACTTTTTCGTCCGCTCTCTGGGTGCGGGTCGCTCTCTGGTGGCGATGCTGGATGATGCCAGCCACAAAACCCTGCTTCGCGAGAGTGTGGAGGGGTTGATCCATAGTGAGGGGAGCCTCTCCTTTCGTACCCTGCTGCTGCTTTTGGGGCGCAAATCGACCCGATGGCCTCAGGTGCGCGCCCACTTTCTGCTTTTTGATACACAGGTGGGGGATCTGCAGCACTTCTCCCTAAACGCCCCGGCCATCTTGATCAAACGCGAGGATGGCAGCGTCCAGAAGCTGGGTGAGGCGGCGACTCAGATGGATGAGAGCAGTGTGCTGATTGAGCGGGTGGAGAGCGCCTCTATAGCAACCCTCTTTTGTTCCCTGGATTCGCGACTCGCGCTTTTGGTGGAGAACCATCTGCCCTACTGCTTCTCTAAAAAGGAGATCGTCGATGTGCTGGCGCGCTTTACCGATGAGGAGGAGGCGCACCGCTTTGACTTTCTCTTTCTCAACCACGAGATCGCACGCAGCCGCCGTCTGAGCCGTCAGGATGTGGTCGATGCCAACCTCGAAGCGATTATGGCCTATGAGGAGAAGCTCGAGGGGCTCTTTGAGAAGTATGTGGGCGAAGATCCCGCCGCCTCGACCAACACCATGCTGATCTTTAATGAGCTGATGATCAACGCTTTAGAGCACGGGGCGCTAGGGATCGATCAGGCCACTAAACAGCAGCTGATGAGCGAGGGCTCCTATGAGGGCTACATCGAGGAGCTGCAAGAGCAGGTGGATGCCAGGCTCCATGTGGCGCTGGACTTCTACAGTGGCGGTATGCTCCGCATCTCCATCACCGATGAGGGGGAGGGGTTTGATTATCAAGGCCACCTTCAGAGGATGGAGGAGCTCTCCGTAGGCGCCTACCGTGGGCGGGGGCTGATTATGGCCCACCAGATCGCCACGGCGGTCTTTTATAGCAACCACGGCCGTACGGTCACCTTCTTTATGCGGTTTAAGAGCGGACCTCAAGAGGAGAGTATCGAGCTGGGCGATGAGACGCTGCTTCGGGCGATGACGGTGCTCTATGTGGAGGATGATAACTTTATCCGCACCCATGTGGCCCATCTGCTCAAGCGGGCGGTGCGTAACCTTCTGCTGGCTGAGAACGGCCAGGTGGGGCTGGAGCTCTTTGAGCGCTACCGCCCCGATATTGTGGTCACCGATGTGGAGATGCCGCTGATGGGCGGACTGGAGATGGCCGAGCGGATTAAGAGGATCGATCGCGATACGCCGCTGATTGTCACCACCGCGTACAACACCGAGGAGTTCTTTATTCGCGCCATCGATGCGGGGGTGGATAAGTTTCTTGCCAAGCCCATCAGGGTGCCCAATCTGCGCCGGACACTCTATGACTTCGCCCGCAGTGTCTATCTGAAAAACCAGGCCAAAGAGCAGCTGCGGCTCAAAGAGGTGGCCAAAGAGAGTCTGATTGCCGATCTGCACACCCAAAACCGCTACGCCCAGGCGCAGCAAAAAGCGGCGCTGGCCAAACAGCAGCTGGTGCTGCGCGATGAGAGCGAGCAGCTAGGCGGCGGTCTGCGTGCGGCGGTCTGGTACCGGCCTTTAGAGACCCTAAGCGGCGATGTGTACGGGGTGGTGCGATTAGATGAGCAAAAGAGCCTGATCTATCTGGTTGACAGCATGGGAAAAGGGCTGTCCGCTTCGGTGACGGCGATTCTTTCGGCCGCCTTTATCAACCGCGCAGCCAAACTGAGCATGGAGCGCGGCGGCTTATCGCTACAAAAGGCCTTGACCGACTACAGCGGCTTTATCCGCGACTATCTGCTCGAAGAGGAGTGTGTCAGCTTCACGATGGTGCTTGTCGATCAGGAGGCGTCGGCTATCGGCTGGGCTTCGGCGGGGATGTATCCGATGCTGCTCAAAAGCGGCGGTGAGGTGTGCGCGCTGCAGGGGGGCGATCCCCCCTTTGGCCCTTGGAGCGAGGGGGTGCAGATTCACACCCGTGCGCTGCCTGAGAGCTTTTTATTGCTGCTCTTTAGTGATGGTGTGGTGGAGCATGAGGCGCTTAGTTCCGAGACGATCGCTGCGATTTTAGAGAGCTCAGAGAGTGCAGATAGGGTGCGCGCGCGCTTTGAGGAGCAGGTGGCGGCACTCGAGGCGCTCGA
>PWVP01000051.1 GCA_003561815.1 Campylobacterota bacterium
CTGTTCATCCTCTTCCCTTGTCCGTGTTGGTGCTATTTTAACACAGTTTTTGGCGGGGCTATCGAGTTTGGGTTGCGCGAAAATCAAGCACTCCCCCCTAAAAAAACGCCGTAAAAAGTTTGGTTTTTGGCTATAGTGCTGTTTTCTGCTTTTAAGTCGATCGTGGGGGTTGTCTGTGCGTGTATGGATTTTGGTGCTGCTGTGTAGCGCTGCTCTGTGGTCGGCGGCGTTAAGCGTCGATCCGGGCCGATCGGCGATCAATGTCGGGCCGCATCTGTGGGTCTTTTATGACGATGCGGAGCTGGCCAGTGCCGAGGCGGTACTCTCAGGCGCGTATGATGCGCACTTTGAGCCCAGCCCCAAAGCGATTGCTGGCTCCGGTCGGGTGAGCGACGCTACTGTCTGGCTTCGCCTGGAGCTTATCAACCGAAGCGATCAGCCCCAAAAGCGCCGTCTGGTCTTTCGAGGGCCACCCTATGATGAGATGCGTATCTATCGCGTCCAAAGCGGCGAGCCGGTGGCGACCTATGAGGTGGGGATGCAGGCACCCTTAGAGGAGCGGCCACTGCCGCACCGCTATCCGGTGATCCCTTTGAGTCTGGAGGCGCAGGAGAGTCAGACCTTCTATCTGTCGGTTCGAAGCAGCGGCCCGCTCTTTTTCCCCGCCTCGATCGAGACGACCGAAGCGTTTATGCACACCGAGACGATCGAGGTGGCCACACTGGGGCTCTATTTCGGGATTCTGGTGGCGATGATTATCTACAACCTGATCCTCTACCTCTCCATTCGGGATCGCGTCTACCTCTTCTATGCGCTCTTTATGGGCTCTTTGACCCTGCTGCTCTTTCAGTTTAGTGCCGGTCTGGGGCAGAATATCCCGCTGCTGGCACAGGCGCTGGGTGCCGGCTTTCACCTCTGGTTTGAGAAGCTGGTGCTGATTTTGGCGCTGCTCTTTGCCCTCTATGGGCTTCAAGCGCGCGATCATCTGCCCACCGGTGCCTACCGCGCCTTGTGGGGGGTGGTCGGCTTTCACGGTGCGATGCTGCTGCTCTTTCTTCTCTATCCCAGTGCAGCTTTGGAGATGCTCTATATCGTGGCGGGCATCGTCACCACCGCAGCCCTGCTGCTGGCACTAGGGCTCTATCTGAGCTGGCGAGGTGTGCGGCTGGCGGTCTACTTTAGCGCGGCGTGGATAGCGTTTGCCGTCGGTGTGGCGGTAACAGAGCTGACCTATCTAGGGTGGCTACCGCTGAGTATCTACACCAAATACGGCATCATCGGAGGCGCTGTGGTGATGGCTGTGGCACTCTCTTTAGGTCTGGCCGATCGCATCCGCGCGCTGCGTCAGGAGGCGCTGGCTAAAGAGAAGGCGCTGATTCAGCAGGCGAAAATGGCTGAGATCGGACAGCTCTTTGGGATGCTGGCCCATCAGTGGAAGCAGCCGCTCAACGCCGTCTCGCTTACCGCGCAGTGCATTCAGATGGATATGCAAGAGGGGCTGCTCGATAGCGAAAGCTGCCAGAAATCGACCGATCGCATCTTGGAGCAGGTGCAGTTTATGGCCCAGACGGTGCAGGATTTTCAGAACTTTATCAAACCCTCGCGCATGGCTGAGGGGTTCTTGCTCTGCGAGACGATCGCGAAGATTCAGGTTTTGATTAAAGATCGCTTTATCAAGCAGGGCGTGCAGGTGGTGTGGGCCGAGCCGTGCGATCCATCGATCCGGGCCAGTGGCCACGCCAATGAGTTTGGCCAGGTGGTGCTCAACCTCTTCAATAACGCCATCGAGGCGATCGAGGCGCGCAAAGCCGCAGGCGATCAGGCGCCGGGGGTGATTACACTTCAGCTCACTCAGGAGAGCGATCGGCTGCAGCTTCTTTTTTGTGATAACGGCACCGGCATTACCCCGCAGCAGCAAAAGCACCTCTTTGAGCTCTTTGCCACCACCAAAGGCGAGAAGGGCACCGGTCTGGGGCTCTATATGGTGCGGCTGATCCTCGCGCGCATGGGGGGCGAGGTGCGTTTTGTCCCCAGCGATGAGGGTAGCTGCTTTGAGCTGACCCTGCTGCGCGATCGCACCCGGACGGAGAGAGTGGTACAATAGCGCATGAAACTTTTCCTGCTCGAAGACGATCCGGTGCTGGCTGAGATTTTGATAGAGCATCTGCAAAAGCGGGGTTTTGAGCTGACCCACTGCTTTGATGGCCTTCAGGCCGAGCAGCGGCTACTGACTGAGCGCTTCGATCTGCTGGTGCTGGATGTCTCGGTGCCGGGGCTGGATGGCTTTGAGCTGCTTAAAAACCTGCGTGCGCTTCTGAATACCACACCGGCGATCTTTATCACCGCTCTGGGCGGCTCGGCGGATCTGAAAAAAGGTTTCGCGCTAGGGGCTGATGACTACATCCGAAAACCCTTTGATCTCGATGAGCTCGATGCCCGGCTTGAGCGCTCCTTAGAGCGCCACCATCTGCGCGATAGCACAGTGCCGATCGCGCCCGGACAGCGGTTTTGGCCGGAGCGGTGCCAGATCGAGATAGATGGAGAGCGCATCACGATTCGCCGCATGGAGGCGGCGCTTTTAGGCTACCTGCTGCGCCACCGAGGCCGGGCGCTTAGCAGCGAGGAGCTGATGAGCAACCTCTACGGCTACGACGAACCGCGCGATGGGGCGACACTGCGCACCTACATCAAAAACCTGCGCCGCATCCTAGGGTCTCAGTCGATTCGCACCGTGCGGGGGGTGGGGTATCTCTATGAGCCGTTATGAGCGGCGTGCGCTCTGGCGCTTTTTGGTGCTCTATGTGGGCTCTTCGCTGCTGCTTATCGGCGCGATCGCCACGCTCTATCTTCGCATGGAGCAGGGCGATCTCATCGAGCGCGAGCGGCTTTTGATGCAAAACCACGCCTTTGCGATTGCCGCTAAGATTGTCGATGCCCATATGCAGGGGCGCATGGAGCTGGTGCTGCCCGCTAGCGATCGTTTTATGGTGGGGCTTTATGGGCCCGATCGCGCCCCGCTTTTTAGCGCGATAGAGGAGCCGGTGCGTTTTGATACCCCTTTTTACGCCCAAAACGAGCGGCTCTATCTGGTCGATCAGAGCACCCATCAGCACGGCGGGGTGCAGTATGTGGTGATCGCCTCTGAAGGGCTTGAGGATCGTCTAGCCGCCCTGCGGCGCAATGCGGCGTTTGCCCTTATGGCGGCGACGCTCTTTGTCTGCGTGGTGGCACTGATGCTCTCAAGGCTCTTTTTGGCCCCCATCCGCGAGGAGATGGCCCGGCGCGATCGCTTCATCAAGGATAGCACCCATGAGCTCTCCACCCCTGTTTCGGCGCTTTTGATGAGCCTTAAGGGGCTGGAGGGGGCCGATCCGAAACGGCTGCGCCGCATCACGGCGGCTGCGCGGGCGATTAATGACAGCTATCAGAATATGGTGCACCTCTTTATGCGCGATCAGGAGCCGCGCCACGATCAGCCCCTTGATTTAGCCGAGCTGATCGCCTTGCGTACACTCTGGCTGGATGATCTCGCCCAGGTCAAACAGATCGCGCTCACAAGCGATCTGGAGCCGCTGGTGGTGCGCATGGATCGAAACCGCGCCACACGACTGGTGGACAACCTGCTCCAAAACGGAGTGAAGTACACGCCACCGGGCGGGCAGCTACAGATCCAGCTTAAAGCGGGGGTGCTGCGGGTGTGCGATAGCGGGCCGGGGATTGCGCCTGAGGATCAGAAGAAGATCTTTGAGCGGTATGTGCGCCGCGATCGCACCAGCGGTGGCTTTGGGATCGGACTGGATATTGTCCGGCGCATCTGCCTGGAGTACGGCATCGAGCTGGCGCTTGACTCTAAACCGGGTGCGGGCAGCTGCTTTTCGCTCACATTTACAAAGATGCCGACATAAAAGTTGCAAACTCCACGAACGCTTCACACGGAGCGGCTATAGTTCTCACTGCAACCCTGCATTCGCAGGTTGTTTGACTGTCTCCTTTTTGACACCTTTATGCCGGTTGCGCCCCTTCGGGGGCGTTTTTTTTATCCCCCCTTGATACACTTACACCCAAAACCAAAGGCGCTTTTGATGCCCTCGATTAAACGGATGATCTGGTGGTTCTCACCGCTGGTGGTGATCGCGATTCTCTTTTATCAGTTCTATGATCGGCCCCTGCCGCCGGAGTATGTGTGGGAGCGTAGCGTAGAGCGCGCTTTGATGCGCGCAGAGGCCGAAGCGCGCGATGTGCTGCTTTTAGCCAGTGCCGAGCAGTGCCCCCAGTGCGATCGGCTCAAAGCCGAGACCCTGGCCGATCGGCAGGTGGCGCGCTTTTTAAGCGAGCGCTTCGTGCTGCTCTTTTTAGAGGCGCCCGAAGATCGCAAGGAGTTTTTAAAGAGCGGCTTGAGTATCGAGAGTGCGCCCACCACCTTTATCCTCACCCCCCAGGGGCGCGAGCGCGCGCGCATTGAGGGGTTTTACCCCTCTGAGGAGTATGTCGCCAAAATCCGGGCGATCGATTAGACCTTAAAGCGCGCCATCTGGCTGCGCAGCTTCTCAACCAGCCCATCCATGTGTTCGCTGGCTGAGGCGATCTCCTCGACGCTTCGGCTGCTTTGGGTGGGCTCTTGTTCGATCGCCTTCATCCGATCGACCGCTTTATGGGCCGCGCGCAGCAGCTCCTGGAGGGTCTGCGCGCTCTCTTGTACCCCCTCCTGGGCCGATCGCATCTGGGCGCTGACCGCGCCCACTTCGTTGGCGGTCTCTTCGCTGCTTTGGCGCAGGCTCTCGATGGCCGTCGCGCTTTGACCCATCTCATCGCTCGCCTCTACGACTGATTGGGTGATCACATTGAGTGTGGCGTTGATCTCGGTGAGCGCCTTTTGGGTGCGATCGGCGAGGTTTCGCACCTCATCGGCCACCACCGCAAAGCCGCGCCCGTGCTCCCCCGCTCTGGCCGCTTCGATGGCGGCATTAAGCGCGAGTAGATTGGTCTGATCGGCGATATCGTTAATCACCGTCAAAATCCCACGCACCTGATCGGCCTCCTGATTTAGGCGGTTGAGCTTCTCGGCCAGATCGTTTTGCTCGACGCTGCGGCTCTGCACGCTCTGGGCCATCTGGTTCATCCGCGTCTCCACCGTATCGAGCTGATGGCGCGCCTGGCGCGCCTGCTCGCTCACCGCCAGAGCGCGATCGCTCGCCTGCTCGACCGCCTGCTCAATCTGCGCAATCTCCTCTGTGCCGCTTCGCACCGCCTCCAGACTGTTCTCAGCCCGCATGCCGATCTGGCGGGCGGTACTGGAGAGCTCGCTACTGACCGAGGCGTTTTCATGCGCGCCGCGCCCGGCCTCTTTGATGGTGCTTTGAAGCGCCTCATAGAGGGTGTTAAGATCACGGCTCATCGTCCCGAGCTCATCCTGGCAGGAGACCTCAAAGCGCCCGGTGAGATCGAGATTGGCCGCACTGTGGCTGATGCGCGCACTCACCCGGCGTATCATTTTGGCAATCTGCTGAGCGGCGAGTGCCAGCACCACGATCAGCACCACGATCGCCCCTACGATTGTGAGCTGCATCAGCCCGAAGCTGCTGTTGATACGCGACTCTACGGTGCCTAGAGGCACACTGACCCCCACTGCACCGCGCATATCGCCCACCTGCCAGTTGTGGCGCGGGCTTAAGCCGTGGCTGTTGTGACAGGCGACACAGCCGTTTTCCATCACATCGGCCACCGCGTAGCGCAGCACCGGCACACCTTCTTGGGTGCCAAGCTCGTAGTAAGGCTGGTTGGCATTTTGCATCAGCGCCTCCAGGCTGCGCTGCTCAAAGCCATCAAGCTTTAGATCGCGGTGGGTAAAGGGCTCATCGCTATAGAGCCTTAAGGAGACGCCGGGCATCTGCTGAGCAACCGCCTCTCCGACCATGCTCACCAGCGAGGCGGCGGGCGGAACAGCACCGTGCATCCGATCCCACTCGTGGTGCGCTACGACACCCCCCTCATTGGCAGCGGGGACGATTTCGCTAGCGTAGATCTGGCGCATCTGGGCCGCTTGGGCGATCATCACCTCGGCAACCGATAGCCCGCTCTCCTCTAAGAGCGCCTCTTTAGAGTGCTGCCCGATCCAGAGTGTCAGCGCCAGTGTTAGCGCGCCGCCGCCAAGGATTGGCAACAAAATCTTCCATAGTATTGATATATTTTTAAGCATATAAGCTCCCCCCTCAGTTTATTAAACTGATAATTTTAAAGCATATTCTATACCACTGACGCTGATTTTTGCGCGCCGTACACACTCTTTACACGCAGATTGCTTACGATGGCCCCTTAGATCTGCTAAGAAAGGATCAGATGATGAGAGTTTTAATCGCATGGATAGGCGCCCTCTTTTTCTCCGCCACACTC
>PWVP01000149.1 GCA_003561815.1 Campylobacterota bacterium
CATCAACCAACCGTGATCGGTCACGACTATGACCTGCTTCCACCCGTGCTGAAGAAGAGATTCAACGCGGTCAGCGAGAGCGCGCACTTCTGCACGCGCATGCTTGGCGACCTTCCAGCCGTGTTGGTGCCCATACGCATCGATTGCCCCCATTTCCGTCCAGCCTCGGCCCGTTGGATCGCCGATGTCGCCATCCTGAAGAATCTGCCACCCATGGTCGCTGATAAGGTTTCGCAGGGAGGTCGCATTCACGCTACTGCCAGTCCTTCTGACAATCGGCGTCATTCCATGTTCAGCAGCACCTGTAATGTCATCTACTGCTGGCGACACGACCGGCTTAGCCGTTGCCGTTATCGTCGGCAGGGCAGCCAGACGCGACGCTACCTCGCACTCGAGTCCTCGCTTCTCCAGATCGGCTGCCAGCCGCTGTCCCACGTCGTAGCGCAGTGCATCTGAAAACACGATGCACGTGCCTGCTGCAGTTTGCGGGGGACCGTCTACCACGTAGTTCTCCTGTGGTTTCTCCAGGACTACCTTCTGCATGTTCTGGGCTGCCTCGCGCAGCCAATCTCGATATAGTGGCAACGCGGCGCTCTTCACAGCCTTGACATCGCTACTATGCTCTACAGCTGCCATAGCATCAAGAAGCGCGGCATCGACCTCCCAACCCCAGGAGGTGTAGCCATCCACCAACTTAGCGATCTCGATGCCACCGAGAGGCGTTTCTGTTAGCGTAGCCAGAGTGACCAAATGCTCCAGGGCCAAGACTAGAGGAGTCCTGCCGAGTTTGGCCCAGACCCATTTGCGACGCCTTCCGTGCTCGTGCTCAAGTGATTCTAGGGTAGCTCGAACCTCACCGGGCATTTCACCGCTTAGTTCAGTCAGTGCTTCACGAAGCCTGTCCTCTGCGGCTCTGGAGGTCTGAGGCCAGACAGGCGAGGGCTCACCGAGACCAAGGGGCAATTGAGAGGGTTGTGCTTTCGAAAGGACTCCAGGGATACCGGGGTAGGCCTCCGGCGCTTCGACGTACCGTTGCCACACTGCGTCCCACTCGGGTGTTCCTCTCCCCAACCGTTCAGCCGCGCTGATGTGACCTTCTGTCTCCGGGTCAACACCGTATTTCTGTCTGCAGATAGCGCAAAACGCGGCCCACTCATCTTCCTCAAGCTGTTGGCGGAAGATATCAGGGTCGCTCAACCAGAGAAGGATTTGACGCTCAGCGTCGGGGTGAAGCAGTTCATTGAAGAAGGGCGCGTAGAGCGGTGCATGTTTGTGCAGACGGACGAGCGGCTCGTGCGCCAGCCGGGGGAGTGCCCTTGGCAGCGCCTCTTTCGTCGCATTGTCGGCTCCAATTGGGACTTCAAGACTGTGCAAGAAACCCGTGACCAGCCAGTCACGTCCGTTGGGGTGGACCCAGACAGTGCCGCGATACTGCAACTCGGCCAGCGGTTGTAGTGGCTTCGAGCAATCCTCGATAGCACGGAGATGCTGCTTCCCGTATCCTGGGAGGTAGATGATTGGAACCGCGTCCTGAGGAAGCGTGTCCTCGGGAAGTGTTCGGGCGATCATGCAGCGCAACCAGTAGGAGGGGCCCGTGCGCTGCTCTGGGGCGTAATCCCCCAAGGTGAGCAAAGGCAATCGTATACGCAACGCTGGCAGTAGTGGCTCCCACTGGCGCCGTTCGTCGGGCCAGAGCACGGCAGCCGGTGCCACCTGATCGTTGCGGTTGTAGCGAGCTGCCTCCAGCAGGTTGGCGACCAGCGCGTCAAGAAACGTGTCTCGTGATGTCATAGTCAATGCGCCAACTTCGTCTATAGCACTCGAATTCGCAAGCTGATCTGGTTCTTCTGAAACAGGCCCTGTAGTTGCTGCATCAATCTGCTCAAGTCTATCTCATCCTCGCCTTGGTCGAGCTGGTGCATAATTAGGCTGTAGACATCAACTTCATCCGTCGCCTCAATAGCCTGAAGCAGGCCCAGCAGTTGCACTTCAGCCTCATTGGGCGGGCGCTTCTGCAAGGTCCGCCGCACCTGTGAGGCAACAGACTTCTCCTCTTCGAAGATGTCGCTGAGTGGTCCCAGAACCTGAGTCTCGGCGCGTTCAGCGTCCCGCAGCAGTTCCGGTGAGAGACGTTGTCGCAGTTGATCCACTCTCCAGGTTGTCTCCTTCGCCTGCTCTTCAGCGTCGACTAGATCAACGTGCTGCACCAGCGTTGCGTAGCGCATCTTCTGCAAGGTGCCCTCGAGTCGGCGCCGCACGTCATCCAGATAGCGGGATAGATGCTGGTGGACCGTCTCAACCAGGGCATCATATGACTCGGCTGGGCGTTGTGCATTGAACGGAATTCGAAGACGGACCTCCATCCCGGCCTTCTGCAGCGCATTCTCGTATCGCGTCCGCTGTTGCTCGTAATCCTCACGCCGGTTCTGCAGCCAACCTCGAAGCTCTTCTTGGAGGATATCCAGTTGCCTCCCGACGTCTCGATGGAGCGTTGGGAAGTTCAGGGGGTTGGTCATCATCTCATCTCGCGCTTGCTCCCAGAGTTCGGAAGCAGCTTGCTCCCAGCGATCACTCCCGTACTTCTCAGTGATGTGCTCCGTCTGCTCTGTGAAACCGGTCAGTTGCTCAATGAGAGACCGCCATGCCTCCATGTCCTCCCTCATGTCCGCATAGCTCTGGAGCCGCGTCTGCAGGCGTTTGGATGCTCGACAGAGTTCTGGTAGCGCCTTCTGCAGAGTGATGAGCGAGTCAATCGGAAGCTCAGGCAAATCCTGGAGTGTCGTGCTGCCGTCCAGCGCCAGCTGGCGCATCTCACGCAGCGTCCTTTCGAAGGCCCCAGCGTAGTTCCGGCGTTGCTTTTCTAGCAGCGCCTGAAGAGGCCCAGCAGCGAACGGGCGACTCAGCCACTCCGGCACGCCCGCTTGCACCAGGCTGCGCAGCGTACCAACCTCCTGTAGGTATGTATCCCGGCGGTTGGCAGCACGTGAGGCAGCAAAATTCCTCACTGTAGACGCATAGCGGCGAATATCGTGTGTTAGGACTTCCGCTTCCTCCCGCACAGCTACGGCTTCCAGACGCTCGTTCAGTTCACGAAGGGGGAAGCGATCGCGATCAAACTCTGGCACTGCCTCTTCCAAGCGATCAATTTCCCTGGTTAGGCTCGCCAGTTTGTCTTCGACACGTTCCTTTATCAATGCGATGTTGTCAATCCGCCGGATCAGCACATTCCGCTCTTGCTCCAGGGTTACAAACTGTCTGCTGTGCATCAGTCCCATGGCCTGCTCAATCTCTTCGAAGGTGTAGCCCTGAGTTCGCGCCTCGCGGATCAAATCAATTGCATTGACGGCCGGGGCTTGCATACCCTCGAATAGGGCTGTCTCCTCCGACTGCTCCAATTCCTCCAACCACTGTTCCTCCAGCGGATGCAGCTGGAAGCAGAGTCGAATCGGGCTGCTGGCCCTTCGCCCGCTATACTCCTCCTTGACAATCAGATCCTCAAGACTATCCAGCAGCGTTTCCAGGCGGGTCAGGCTGAGGTTGGGGATGGTGAACGCATCAGCCGCCCCCTCCTTTGTCGTCTCCCACGAACGACGTCCGCGGGCTACACCGATCCCCACCTCGTTGCCCACCCGCTCCAGGGCGTAGTTGTACTGCTGAAGCTCCTTCTTCCACCGTCGACCGGTCATCAGCGTCTGGTAGCGCGGGTAGAGAAACTGACACTGCACGCGGAACAGATCTTTGATACGCTCGTAGCCCACCATCCCCGAGGCGAACTCGTCCCGGTTAACGTTGAGATTCTCACCCAGCAACAACGTCAGCGCGAACTGCCGCAGTGGAGCAGCCACTGTGCGTACGCGGTGAACATCATCCGGGAGGTCACCACTCTGCACAAACATATAGTGCAGTAAGGCCAATGCCAGCTGTGGCGTCATCTGGTCCGCGCTGTAGTAGTCAAAGAGCAGATCAGGCAGAATCTCATGGGCTGCCCCTTGATCCGCAGCGCTGAGATTGAACTGGAAGACCGCGACGTCCGGTCGATCCGATTTCACCAGGAGTTGGCTAGGCTCGGCCCCCGACAGGCCGTAGTTGAACTCGAACCGTAGTTCGATCTCAACCTCAGTTGCGAGCTTCTCCCAGTCAGGCGCCAGCGATTGAGGCATGGATGCCACGGCCAGAGCTACGGTGCGCTCAGGGTAGCGGTCATCGAAGGTTCCGGTCAGCGTCTGTAACTGATACTCGACGTCTCCCCGCTTTCGGCTGGTGAGTTCACCCGCCTTCCAGTCCCGATCGAAGGTCTCCTCGAGTAGGACATGCTCCAAGAAGCCAGCAGCCGCCATCTGGGCATACTTGAGGCCTGGTGAATAGCGAGCGACGAACTCCTGGGTCAACCGTTGTTCAATCTGTTCCGGCGGGCGGTCCTCTTCCAGGAGATAACGTAACGTGTGGCCCTCAGCGCGTCGCACCACGAGTTCCTTGCGTGCCAGTGGAGGGAATGCCCGGAAGCTGTCCAGCAGGTCGAAGCGGGCCAGCATATCCTCAGAGCAGCCGGCTGGATAAGCGGCCAGCAGTTTGACCACGTCTTGGAAAGGATCCGAGGCTGCGACCTGGACGTTCTCCAGCGCCTTGTTGACGGCTGCCGGGAACTTACCTCGCTGATCGAAGCGCACCAAACCTTCGAGGAAGTCGTTGACGAAGCGCAGAGGTGTGTAGGGCTTGCCATGCTGCTCGTAGTGACCGACGGCCAAGGATAGCGCATTCGTCACCATGCGGGGACCCGCGCCCAGGTCCTTCCTGGACGCGACCTGGCCTATCGACTCCAGGGTTTCGGGCAAGATAACCTGGCTGCCCGCGAAGCGGAAGCGGTCGGCAAAGGCGTCCCACAACTCCGCCGGGTACTGGCGGCGATTGTAGACCTCCTCGACGCGGAAGTAGAGCGCCGAATGTTGCATGCGCTGTAGCAGGTCCGCTCGCAGTCGGGAGATGATGCCTTCCGTATCGTCGTCCATGCTATTGATCATTGCCCAGTCTCCCGGCCGGCCCAGCGTGTCCTTGACAATCTGGAACAGGTCGTTGAAGAACTGGTCGCGCGACGGCTTGTACTCAGCTACCGTCGCCTGTAGTTCGTCGGTGAAGACGGCCAATCCTTGATAGCCCGCCTGCTGTGCCAGCTCTTGGACTTCGCTGAAGAAAGTCACCACGTCCTGTGGACGGAGTTCCAGGTTCAACAACCCGCCTTCAAACCATTTGCGCGCCGTATCAGGATCCAGTTCATCACCCACACGATCCAGTCCAGCTTTCGCGTACTTCTCGTAGAGGTCTTTCAACGGTTCCAGATACTCCGCTGGGCCCCGTTCGAACTCGAAGCGCGTCCAGTAGTAGACCGCGTCTACCAGCTGCTGCAGGTTGACCCACAGGAAGGGCGGCATGGCCAGTATTCGGTGCCGCCGAAGCTCATTCCACAGGTGGACAGCCGTGCTGGTCTTCCCATAGCCGTAGGGGCCGACGATCGTGCCGATAGCGCAGGTCTTGTTCTTGGTGATCACCCGTTGCAGGTTCGCCAGCTGCTTCGATGTGTCCCCCAGCGGCACGTGGGTCAGGGCGTACGTCTGGTAGCGCTGTAGCACGTCCTGCGGCGCCTGCTCCAACTCCCGCGCGTTTGCGGTCTTGAGCGTCGATTCCTTGTCAAGGATAGGCTGCAGCTTAGAGACGTCCATTTTCTTCCCCCGAAAGATAGGCTTCCAGTGCTTCCCGGAAACTGCGATAATCTGGCTGTGCTGGCGGAATCACAATGTTGAGATGGCGATAGAGGTTGGCGCGAAAATGGTCAAGGTCATGCTCGGTGACAGCCAGGGCAAAGGCCGGCATATCCGGCTCATCTACCCGTAACCGCGATAGCAGGATGATCTGGCGGATATCTAGCTCATCGACCAGCGGCCTGACAGAGCGAGCGTTGGCCCGGTCAGCCGGCGCGTTGTCCAGAACCAGCCGAGGGTGAATCGGGCGCCGCTCGTCCGACCACTTGGTGTAGGTGGCGTGCCCCTCGCGGTGCATCAACCAGCCCAGGAAGCTCTTGCCACTGCCGCGCGGCCCGTACACATTCACGACCCGATGAGGCGAGCCGTGGAACCGGTGCAATCGCTTCCACACCTGCTGCTGCGAGGGGGTCAACCACTCTGGTGAGAGTCGGTCGCGGATTCTTTGCTGCAGCGCGGCCAGTGTCATCGGTCCTCCTCCTCATCCGCTTCTTCTGACGCGCCAAAGTCAGGCAGGTCGATCCAACGTGGTGGGCTGGTCACTGCCAGGCTGGTTCCCCACTGCCCTTGACGCACTTCTAACTCGCGCATAGCCATATCGGCTAGCGAGGCCATGTCCCAGAAGCGATCTATGTCCAGTAGACAAGCCCGGCTAATTGTCGCGATCTGGCGGTCGTCAATGGCCAGCGATGTACCGTAGCCGAGTCCTGCTTCACAGTAGGCGAGATCCACCGCCAGGTGAAAGAGCTGCGGTGTGCAGTAGCTGCGGCGCTCGGAGCAAAGCTCAGATCGACTCCCGCAAGGAGACAGAAAGGGTGGCGTCAGCTCTCCCAACCAGGGGAAGACAGAGCGGACAGAGCGCTCAGAGAAGGCAGGATCCTCGTCAGGAAATGCCTGTCGGCTTTCGCTCTGCAGGCGGCTGGTCAGGCCCATCGCGTCCATCTTCCCTGGCGCTTCTTGCCAGAGAGTATCACAGACTTCCGCGTACAGCCAAAGGGGAGCATGGCTTATGTGGCGCGAACGGCGCCACGCGGAATAGAAGAGATAGTGCAAGAGGTCGAAGAAGAGGGAGCGATTCGTACTGTATAGAGCTTGTACTCGTTTCCCAAGAGCGCTAAGACGAAACAAGTTGGGATGTCCCGGCGCCTGACGTTGCACCTCCCCTAATCCTATCTTATCCCAGAAGGCAATATTCGCAAGGACAATCTGCTTTCCCTGAACTTGAAGACCACTATCTCGCAACTGCTGCTGTAGCTGGGTGGTGGTATACCACAGGCCACTTGCGAGTTGAAGGAATAGCGGCTCGATATAGCGGGGTGAGACTTGATTCTTGAACTCGAAGTTGACTTTTCGGTCTGCTTTCATCTGTTCTTCCTATTCATCAGGCCCCCCTTCCGAAGCAAATCGGCAATCACAGCTCGAACCTCCGCCTCTTCCTGCCGCCCTGGAACAGCAGTGAGGGCTCCCGTTCGCGGGTAATCTTCATCGTGGATCAGCACCTCTCCTGGATAGATGATGTAAGCACTGGTCACGATCTGCTCAGGGCGACTGTCTCGCCCAGGTGCCTTCCAGAGAATCTCGGTGTAGTAGACGGCCATCTTATTCAGATCGGCTTCCCAGTAGGTCTTTCGGCCTTCACGCTCCGTGGTCTTGTACTTCGCATCAAAGACGAGCACGGCCTGGGGGATACCTTCTTCCCAGCGCTCAACAACCAGGTCCGGCGCGAGCCACGGCCACCGGCCAGTCCCTAGACCCTCGACACCCTTCTTGAGATGTGGATAGTGGGGTTCATAGCGTATTAGGACTCGAGTCTTGCCGCGCTTCAGTTCAATTGCCGCGTCACGATCCACCTCGAAGTGGAACAGCTGGTCTTCCAAGCGGAAGAATCCTGATTCGGAGACAATCTGGTAGCCGGCCTTCCTCAGGAGCGGCAGTAGGAGCCCAGTGACCCGAAAGACTGCCCACACCTCGTATAGCTCCGCCATCTTGCGCAAGGCCATCTGTGTGAGGAACCGTTCGGCTGTCACGCCGCGGCGCAGTTCATGCTGGAAGCGCAGGTAGACGCTGTAGAACTGGTTGTAGCCGGGATGCTTCTGCAGTACCTGGGTGGGCACCGCGCGCAGCGGGCTGAGATGCACCCAGCGCAGAAAGGGGAGATTGCCCCAGCGGATCACTTTCCGTTCAAGGGATCGAACTGACTCTGTCACGTCCTCAAGTTCAGCGATTCGGTCGGCCTCCTGGGCTGCAGTGTCCTTCCAACCGTACCTCTCATAGATGGCGAGTTGCTGCCGTCGACGGCGGATCTCCTCGCCCGCGCCGTCCGCTACTTCAATCAAGCGAGGCAGCAACTGACTCCACAGAAAGTGCTTGAGCAGCTGATTCTCGTAGACGTCGTAAGCCAACTCTTGGCGCTCCACTCGCCACTCGCGAGGCCAGACCTCGGGGAGACCGGGGTGGACGTCCGGCAACACCACGACGGGGCCGGGAACCGCGGCGGCATTGGCGCCAATGGCGGCTGGCTCGTGCCATTGGCGGCATTCCTGTCGGCCGACCAACACGCGATGGGGCGTGCGAGCGATGAGGGCCATAGCCCTCTCGAGATCCCCCATCAGGTTCTCAACCAGTCGATAGGCGCGCAGCGGTGATTGGTAATCGCCGGAAAGAGCCGTTCCTGCCTGTTCTCGCCCTGGCGACTGTAGCTGGAAAAGGAGATCTGCTGAGATGCTGCCGATGTCCTCCAGCATCTGCTGCTGTTGGCGCAGCGTGATATTGCCGGGAAGCACGCGTACCTGAGTCCTGTAGCTCTTGTGACCGGGCGCCGATACGTCGACATTGTAGAGACCGGCGAAAGCGGCAGGGCACCAGATCCAGCGTCCATAGCGCTCCGTCCTGAGAGGTTCACCCTCGATGCGGATGTCCAGGTCGTCAGGTGCCTGATCCGTGATGCGGAAGTGGTTATCCTGATACTCTCGCACGCCAGCATCGAGATTCTCGCTGCCACCATCGAACCGGAGCGGCGCGCTATTGAGCGTCAGCCAGCAGTTAACGCCAGAAACTGGTGTAGCCATCGTGGTTGAGGCGTCGTGCCATCTCCTCCAGTCGTGTTTCAGAGCGAGGCAACTCGTGCTCCTGCATGAAGGCAATCAGTTCATTCAAGGTGTCACGCAGGGCCAGGCTGCCGCGCACGCGGGGCAGGATGCGCTGCTTGACCTGCAAGTCGAAGGCCACATCCGGTTCCAGCAGGCCGCGGCTGTTAGCCAGGTACATCTCGATCTCGCGGAGGACGCGGTAGCCCAGCCCCAGCCCCGACTTGTTCAGTATCTCACCGATGGCCACCACGTCACCGCGGTAGCTCGTGTCGGGTTCTGTCGCACGATAGCTGAACCACGTCGCGGCCGGGACCCGTGTCACTTCGGGCGTGGGCCGACGCGGCGGCACTTTCTCCAGGTCGACGTCGAAGAACTCGATGGTGTTGGCCCGATCGATCACCTTGTCGCTGAGGGGCTGCGTCGTCTCGTCCACGTTGATCGTGCCGGTGAAGAGCAGGTTGGGCGAGACGATCACCTCTCGCTCGTAGCCAGTCTCCCTGCCCTGGCTCTCCATTGATTCTGCCAACGAGCGACTGAAGAGGGGGATGCGACGGTCGGCCGTTTCCTCTTCCTCCAGGGCGCTGAGGAATTGGGAGAAGTAGTACTCGACGTGGGCCAGGTTCATCTCGTCCAGGCAGAAGAAATAGAGATTCTCCCGGTCGCGCTCTGCCTCGATGATGAAATCGAGGGCCGGCTCGGCCACGTAGTCCCCGGTGATGGTGTTCAGGTAGCCCAGCAGGTAGCGGTCGTCATTCCAGCTGGGACGCACGGCCACACGTAGGTAGCGGTCATCCTTGCTTGAGTGACCCAAGGCTTCGGCGTATAACTGAGAGAGCTTGGACTTGCCCGTGCCTGAGAGTCCTGCAAGGATGACGAAAGGGCGCGTCTTCAGGCTGATGTGGTAGTTGTGGATCGTCTCGTCATCGAAGTAGTAACCGCGGGCGGAGATGTACTCACTCACATGAGCAAGCAGGTCCTTCTCTTCGACGACAGGAGGTCCCATGAACTCGACCAGCTGCGAGAATTCTTCTTCGCTCAGGACGTTCACGCCCCGTGCAAGGCCGCGGCCTAGAACAGGACGCACTTCATCGGTGGGCACCGACCGCCGAAACGTCTGCTCCGGCCTGACGATAATGAGAGCTTGATCGACGCGCTCTAAGCGGCCAGCCACCGGTTCGAGCGACTCAAAGCTGCGGTTGCTCTCGAAGGTCAGCAGGACTTCGCCGCCCTCTTCGAGCTCATCATCTCCAAGGATCTGCCGCCGCACGTGGACTACCCCGGGCGTTTCGTAGGCACGGGCCGATGCGGGGAGAGCCAGCAAGTAGTAATCACTCATCTGCCCCCTCCATCTCTGCTTGTTCGGGCTAATATGTTCATCCCTGCGCGGCGTCCTGCCGTGCGGCTTGCTTCTGAGCGCGGGTAGAATGCGACTCGTTCCAGCACTCGCTGCTGTCCGGGTCCTTGCCCCCATATTACCTTCGCGGGTCTGTGAGTCTCGCGTGAAGGAGCGTTGGCGCCCGCATGTGTTGGGCACGCTTCCGCCGAGTTGAAGCCTGAATCGGCTTCACCGACTCCTTGCGAAATGCAAGCGAGTGCGTCACAGTAGCCGCAATGCATCGACGTGACACGCGGCTGGACGCCAGGCTGGCCCAACTGCGAGCTGGCTGCCCTCATCGCGCTACTCCGAGCTTTCTGCAGCCACAACCGGCTCCGAAAGCTCGACATGCTCGCCTGCGAGAGGCGGCGCCTCAGCGTTGAGCCACACGTCGAATATCTCTTGCAGAGCCACTTGGAGTTCCTTATGTAGGTCTTCCATTTCCTTGTATGTGATTCTTTTCGAGTGTGTCTTTGTCGTCCTATCGACTGGATGATCGACACGGTTACGCAAGGAACCGAGGCGCTTCCAGGTTGGGACCCCGCGGGGAAGCGTATTGGTGAGGACGCCCCTATTGGTCAACCTGCCGTAGCCTTCATAGAGACCTGACTCAGACGGTAGCACCCATTGGTAGAATGCAATCAGGGAGAGGTGTGCGAACTGGTGAAAACATCGGACATAGGCATTCGGAGATTCGTGATAGGCGCTGACCGACTCACGAAGGTGCTTAGCCGCGTCCTCGTGGTGTCCCTTGTAGTACGGGCGCAGATCGTTGACCGGCAGCGAAACCTCGTACATCCTCTTCGATGTCTGAGCGATGAAGCAAGGCTTCGCCACGCTTGCTGATAGGCCCAGGTCAGTGACCAAATCCCCCCATTCACTCATGCATTCGTGGTGGTGTGCCAAATCGTCCCACGTCACCCGGCATTTGCGCTGCTGGAGCAAGTAGACCGCTAACCGGCGTACGATGGGGCTCCTGTCCTTACAGATAAGGTGAAACAGCGCTAGCTGCTTTTTGACCGACCGGATCCTCTGGAACGCACCCCAGGCAAGCTCCTGGCGCAGAATAGCTGTCTCCTCTTGGTACCCATCAAGGCGGTTCTGCTCGCAGCGCAGGCGTTCCACCAAGAATGCATGCTGGCTTGGCACCTTCGCGAGAATCCGTGCGGCCACGGTCCTCGCGTACCAGTCCAGGTCCGAGTCAGACAGCCACTCCCGGCAGACATCCGAGACACTCTTCGCGTTCAGGACTTCGGAAAGCGTCTCAAGCACATTCGCGCGATGCCATGAGTAGACTTCATGCTCAGAGACGAATGTCCTCAGCCTCTCGGCAACAACTGGGTCCTGCTTGTAACGTCCCAGACAGCAGGCCAAAGCACGAGAGCGCCAAGGTAGGCGGGGCAGCAAGTCCAGGACCAAATCCCGTACCCGTTCACTGGGGTGAAGCCCGAAAAGGCAGTAGGTAATGGTCGACTCAGCATTCTTGCCCTTCTCAGGATCATCGAGGAGCGTATAGTTCTCAAGGAACTCGGTGACTAGTTGCTCTTGGACTCTCGGCGACTCGGCACTGCCTATTGCCGAGTCTGCGGTTGGTTTAGGGGGAGCTGGGCCGTCTTCATCGCTGGGGGAGACGCCGCCCGACTGCTTGTCACAAGAGAGTTCGCCTTGCAGCCGGTCGACAACGGAAGCTGCCTGTTCGCTAGTTGGGAGTGCATCCACTCCCGTTGCTGTTTGCCCACCATCGGCCGTTGGGTCGGTAACGAAGAAACGTAGGCGCAGAATCTCCTCATCGATATTCTCGATCTTGTGAACAGTGGTCTTCGTTACCTGTGGCACGAGGCCCGCTCTCTTCAGCTCCATGTCAAAACAGATCAGCCCACGCTGCACAGTCGCCTTGTCCGGCCCAAGAATTCGAACGTCGTCAACGTACCTCACGTAGCGATACCCCTGGGCAATCATCTCGCGGTCAATATCTAAGAGGTAGAGGTTGGCAAGGTAGTCGGATGCATTGCTTCCCTGCGGGATTCCTCGACTCATCGTCACACTCGGACTGTGGGCGGACCATTTGGCAAGGCACTCCCTCAAGAGCCCCTCGAACTTCTGATCCTCACCGCAGTACTCACGTACCCGGCCCAAGAGCCGTTGGTGGTCGATAGTGTCATAGAATGCCACGATATCGGTAGACGCTATCCATGGGTTACCGGCCCGGTACAGCTTCTCTACTTGGTCCCCGAAGCGCCGATACATGTCCCGCCACCGCTTCAGCATCCACCGCTTACCCGGCCCAGCATACAAGTTGCCGAGGACATGCTGATCCTCGTGCGTAACCAGATGTAAATGGGATTCATCAGCGATCACATTTACCAAGGCCTGGTACACTATCACGTCCGGAACCGACATCAAGGACATAGTTCGCAACGTGGTAGAAGGCTTGGGGACGTACACCTTATGATCAGCCAGCGGCGAATACGGGAAATCCTCAGCCATGACACGACGCAGGAGATCCTCCAGGCTGGCCTGCAGGTTGTAACCAAATGCTTCCATGCCGATTTCATCCTCGATCATAAGGCTGGTAACATTCACCGTCCGCTGCCACGCAAGGAGGAAGTTCCCGTACGTGGCGAATTTCCCCCACAGAGACCTATCGGACATCATTGCCGGTCCTCCTATGGCCCGATGGTAGCTAGGTGCCGCCTTCCTCCAAAGCGCCGAGGTCGACCTTGTGCGTCAGTATCGGGCACTCTTACGAGCCGCCTTGCGCGCCGCCTGCTTCTGAGCACGGGTGAAGTGTCGGTCGTTCAAGCGCTCACTGCCGTTCGGGTTCTTGCCCCGGTCTTTTCTCCAATGCACCGTGAACTTGCGCCGAAGCACCCCTGCCTTCACGAAAGGACGGATGTTCAAGCGCACACCGTCGTTCAGATCCGGATTCCACCCAATGGCCTGCTCGTGCAGCGGCTTCCAACGCACGTAGATGTCGTACGGCGGCTCGCCCTCCAGGATGGCCTCCAACTTCTTCTTAAGCTCAAGTGCCGCCACCAACCGTCCCTCGGCGCCTGAAACGCCCTGTTCCACCTCGGCCCGCTGGGTGCGGATCCAATCGCCCAGGTAGGTGTAGATCAACCGCTGGAGGCGAGCGTAGTCGAGCTTGTGGTAGTTGACCAGGGCATTGAACCCGTCCCGCCGTCCGTCCCAGATCTGCCAGATGAAAGGGCGGTTGCCGAAGAGCTTGCAGTGCTGGATGAAGAAGCCATCGCGCAGCCACTCGTGCAAGCTCTTGCCTTCAAAACCTACTTCGGCCAGCAGAGACCGCTGTTGTTCCAGATTCCAGTAGTCGCCATAGGCCTTAGTCAACAACTGCCGCAACCGCCCGGCTGCCGGTACCTGCCCGGCAAGTGCAGGTAAACACACAATTCCATCGAGATCTGCCACCTGAGTTAGCTTGTCGTTGCCCTGTTCGGGCCACTTGTAGCCGAGCACGCGTGCTGCCGCTACGTGCAAAGGTTCCGTGGAGTGAACTGGGCTTCCTTTGAATAGCCACTGTGTCGGTTCAGATGAGTGAGGTTGTGGCAACCGCCCCGCGTTCTTCGCAACCCTCTGCCAGTAGCCAAGGTCAAAAGGCACTTTGATCAAGGTCAGGTTGGTAACCCCTAGCTTTCGGTCAATCTTGCGAACTTCCTTCCCGTATTCATCGGACGACAGATAACTCCAGATGGCAGGCAAGTCCCCAGGGTTCTTCGGTACTACAGCGGCCACACCGTTCTGGAAGATCTCGCCCGTGTAGAGAGTAGCATACAACCCGCCCGTCTGGCTAATCGCGACGCCTTGTCTGTCCCACGCTTGGTTTCCGCGTCGCCAGATGTTATGCAGACGGTGTTTCAGTTCCTCCGCTAGTTCATAGAGTTCCCCTTCTCCCCTCTGCCAGAATAGCACTTGCTCCCTTCCCGTATATGGTGCCGTGCCCGAAAAAGTGCCCTGAAGGAATTCCCATTCCCATGTTACGGTTGGTATCTCCCAGAAATAGCGCGAGAACCTGACCGAGTCCCCCGTTCCTATTCCCCAGTAGCTTTCGGCGTATTGGGATAGTCGTGGTAGATCCGTGTCGATCATCGCAAGAGAAACTCGCCCGTCCGGATTGCGAAGCTGACCCTTTTGGCTTACTCGAGACAATCTGTTGCTCCTCAGCGCCGCAGCTTTCAGCGTAGGCGAGGCCAGCTCCGAAACATCAAGCCCAAAGATCAGCTGATCTTTGCAAGGCCTGCTATTCGACAATACGAGAAGCACGGGCTTCACGACCTCACCGCCGATTGTCCTGAAGGCCCCAGCACCTAACCAGCCAAGAACACTCCACCCTTGCTCACGCAGTATGCGAACTCGAAGATCCTGGTACGATTTAAGAAACAGCCAGTTTTCGGGGTCTACCACGGCGTAGGTTCCCCCAGTTCTGGAGAAGGCGCGACAGCGATCAAGAAAAGCCGTTGCCAAGTCCCACTTGGCGTCGGGATGGTGTTCTTCGAGGAAGTGGAATAGCTCTTCACCTTGCTTGTTCTGCCCGAGATAGGGTACGTTTGTCGCTACCAATACATAATCCATCGACAACAAGTGTGCCGCTCTCACTATGCCTTCCAATGCTATACCAAACAAGCTCGCTGCCGGATCGTGTGTCTGACGCTCATTTCGAAGTGCTTGTTCCAAGAGGGGGCTGATTCGCTCAAAGTCCCCCACAAACATCCGGTCCTCGACCGGGATGTGCGCGGGGTTGATCAGACTTCCCAGGTCCGGCGCGTTGCGGAAAAGGTGGTACAGCCGTTCCATCGTCCGCTTCAATGCCTCGTCGTCACCCGCTAGCTTCACCCAGTCCTTTAACTGACCCTGAACCGGAATGCCCGAGCACGCAATGTTCGGCAGTGGTAGCTCTCTGTAACCCCCAGCCTTCCACGCCGTCAGTGCCAGGTTGAATGCCGCAATCTGCGTGCACCGTGGATCGATCTCCAGCCCAAAGAGGTTGTCGCGTATCACCGCATCGCCCGCCTCCGCGACACTCAGCCCCTCCTCCTCCATTCGCATCCGGTACAGCATCTCGAAGGCAGCGACGATGAAGTGACCCGAGCCACAGCACGGGTCCATCATCGTCACCTCAGCCGCCGTCTCGGGCCAGCCATCGAAGGTACCAGCGGCCGGCGTGCCATCGTCACGGTAGCGCAGGTAGTCGAAGGTCTCAACCAGTGGGCTTTCGGGGTGGCGCGCCGCCCACCAGGCACCCAGGCTGTTGTGCAGGAGGAACTTGACCATGTAGTCCTCGGTGAACAGCTGAGTCACCGGCGCGATGTCCGCCCCACCGATCTTCCGCTCGCTGCGGTTGACCTCGTCCTTCTTCTTGCTCTGCCAGAACTGATAGGCCCACCCCAGACCATCGTCGCTGGTGAACACCACGGACGGCAGACCCGTGACAATCTCCTCCAGGCGGTGGCGCCCCTCGGGCGCAAAGCGTACGTGCATCGCCGGGTCGTCCAACAGGAAGATGCCCGGCAGCATGGTCACGGCATAGCGCGCGGCCAGCTCCCACTTGTCCTCTGCTCCCTCCTCCGGCGCCAGCTCAGCACACTCCTCCAGTGAGACCGACACGCCCTCTGGATGCATCAGCAGGTCGTTCTCCGCCAGGAAGCGGGTGAACAGAAGGCGGTGCCACTGCTCGTAGGCGATCTCTTCCACCAAACGAGGCATCCCCTCCTCCTGGTCGCCCCCGCCCAACTGTCGGGCACGGGCGCGCAGAGCCCGGCGCAGCCGCCGCTTTCCTTCGTTCATTGTATCGAACGGCCGTGTCTCGCTCACCGCGAGCCTGCTAAGCGCTGCCCCGGCCGCCCCTTCGGCGACTTCGCGCGCGGCAACGATCTCGTTCTCGTAGTCTGTGAGTAGCTCAGTTGGTAGGGCTGGCATGAGTCCTTTCTTGGTCGGCTTCAGTCCCTCTGGCAGAGCAGCGAGACAAGTGATTGACTGCATCAGACGATCACGGGCGTGCCTTGCTCAATGTGCTCCATGATCTCTTGGCGGAGATTCTCCAAGTATCTGTTCACATCCTGCGTTGTCTCCAGTGTCGTAGATGCAGGCCGTACCCGAACAGCCTTGGGCGCTATCCGTTTCGCCGCCTCTTCCCGGGCTTGACGCACTCGCGTAGGGATCGCCTCCAGTTCAGTGGCCCAGGCACCGAGCGGCTTACTGTTCAGCGACTCCAATAGACGCTGATCCGTGGCTATGTCGAGTTGGTCGATAGGACCCAGGTGATGTGCATCGAAAATGGCTCTCCACACATCATCGGGCAGCTTGTTCCACTCCTCAGTGTCTCTGATCGCTGCCAGTTCCTGATCTCGAGTCTCCTCGACCCGCTGCCGAGCTTCTTGCAGGGCTTGACGCAGCGATTCGGTCAAATCGTCCAGCAGTAGTTTGACAGGATCGACGTCTTCGAGTAGCAGCCGTTGTTCTTCAATGGCTTCCGCCTGAGCCTGGATCGTCTTGCCCGAGGAAAGCTTAGTCGCGTGCTTGAGCAGTTGTTGCAGTAGTTGCCACCGCGGCAGCCGCACATCCTTTCGATGGCGCAAATCCTTCCATGTGCGGTAGTTCTCGCGTAGGGTGTCTCGCGTTTCATAGACGCGCACGAGCCGCTCATTCCCACTGTACGCCAGCAGCTCGTCGATGTGGCTGAAGTCTAGCCGTGCCGGCAGTGGTGGTTCGCCAGACGCTTCTCTTGCCACCTCTTTCAGTCGCTCTAGCACGCGCTGAATCGCAGCCGCTTCCTCCCCTTGCTTCGTCTGCAGGCCCATGTCCGCGGCTAGCCTACGCAGCTGGATTCGCTGCAGCGCGGTTAGCACATATCCCTCCCGGCGGAAAGTCGTCACGCCGATCTGCGACTGCGGGAGCGCCTTCGCCGAAACGGGCTGACCGCTCTTGTCCTTGGCACTGACGAAACCGGCGTTGAGCAACGTTAGAAGAATCCCGTCCACCGCGTCCTGCGGCCAGCCGTAGCCGACCCCCATAAACTGATTCCTGATCTTGCTGCCCCGCTTTCCCTCCCCACCGATGGAATCGAGGATCATTCGCGCAGCTTTGTGCTTGTCCACATCGCCGCTGTACTGGACAGCTTCTAGCGCGTCGGCCGCGCCCTGACCGGCCCGCTTGACTACCTTGTGCCACCCAGGAAGATCGGTCACGCTGAACTCGTCGAACAAGCGCACCAGCGCGTTCTCGGCAGCCTTCTGTACCGCCTCGGACAGCGTGGCGCCGACCACTTCGTTGCCCCCGGCCTGGTACACTCGGGAATCACGGAGAACACTGGCGACGATGTCATCTACCTGTGCCTCGTGCATTGTCTGGCGCGTCTCCATCGACCTACGAGCTTCCATCCCCTCAGGTGTCTTCTGCTGCGAGGGTCGGGCGTTCAGCGTTGCCTTGGCTGCAGCAACGCCTGCCAATGCGTTGGTCAGGGCATCCGACTGCAGGCGCGGCAAGAGGACGAACACTAGAGGGCTCTCGGTGCCCTCCTCTCGGGCCTCACCACGGACTGTCTTTTCAGATACGGACCATTGGTCCCGCACCCACACTGGCACGGTACTGGTGTCGGTCGACGGCTTGTCATAGCTGAAGTGGAGGGAGATCTTCCTGGGTGTCTTGTTCACACCGTGGGTCAGCTTGACTTGCTTCAATGCCTTGTCCACCACTTGGCGCAGCACAGCCGCACGATCACTAGCGACCCGCGTGGTGTCGGCCTTGATCTTCGCGAGATGCTGTCGATAGTCTCGCTCCCACTCGGCGCTCTCGCGCGTCTGAAGACGGTATTCGCCCTCGACGTGCATGAGGGTGCCCTGTTCCACCAGGTCATCTAGGAGGTCTGGGACCCTTTGGCGCAGACCGCCACTCCCGCCAGGCAGGTCCTCGACGAGCAGGTCAGCGAGCGTTGTTGCGTCCGCGCTCATACCCGTCGCCGCGGCGCCAGATTGGGGCAGTCGCCCGATCAAGAATATGGTGGCGCAAAGCCGGGAGCGCACATCGCCGTCGGCTTTACCATCCCTCTGCTCATCGATGATAGCTGCTAGATCCGGGAGAAGGATGCCGCTCTGCAGCATGGCTGGCTTCTGTTGATCATAGACGAAATCGCCCCCGACCACTGTCCCCACCGGATCATTGGCGGTGACCTGGGTGGCTTCCTGGACCATCCGTAACTGAGTACGCAGCTGCGCGGCCGTGCCTGTGTCAACAGCCCGTAGCACGCGCTCCCAGAAGCGACGTCGGGTGGGCAGCAGAGGGTAGTCGGGGACAAGATCATCCTTGTCAGCGGCGGTCGCGGCCATTCTCGTACCTTCAAGGTGTCGGTCGATCTCGCCGCTGGCATCTTCCAGCACATCTCTGAGCTGTTCAACTTGGGTAGGGTCCTTGCGCAGGATAACCTCACGGACCACGTGCTGGACGTCGCGATCGGAGAGTTCCACGCGCACCGTGAAACGCCCCTGAAGCTTCTGCAGCTGTGGCGTGGCCTGGATAGCCGACTGGCCGGTTGCCACGACGAGTAGTTGGGTCCCGAAGCTGGAGCAGAGATCCTCCACCATGCCCTGCACCTCCAACGCCCGCCCAGTGTCCTCGCCAATTGCCTGCTGCATTTCGTCAAACACGAGCAGTGTGCAAGGCAGATAGCCTATCTCGCTGGATTGGAGTTCGGCCACCATGCGCATTGTCTGGACGAATTCGGCGTTGGTTA
This sequence comes from Campylobacterota bacterium, assembly GCA_003561815.1. GTDB lineage: Bacteria > Campylobacterota > Campylobacteria > Campylobacterales > SZUA-545 > CSSED11-302. Next base: position 18,961 of record PWVP01000149.1, read on the forward strand.
TCTCCTCCTTCTGAGGATACTGCGTCCTCAGGAAACTGCGGGCGTCTTTCTGATCTCCCGCAAACTCGGGGTACACGTCCAGTAGGCTCTGAGCCAATACCGGCGACACGTACATTTCTCGCAGCTCCTCAGCAAAGTCTAGGCCATGCTCCTCCACGCCAGCCTTGACATCCTCGTAGAATCCCTTTCGTTTCAGCCAGAGGGCAAAGCGAGCGGGTGCATATTCGGTCGGCAATCCCGCGCTCGTCAGTGCGATCCGGAGCATGTCGAGGCGGATGCTGTCGGCGCCTGCGCTAAGTCTCCCTGCGGCGGCCCACAGACCGCCTCTTCGCGCTGCTTCCGTGTCCAGTTCTCGCAACAGGTCTTTGATATCAATGGGTAGATCCGAGAGACTACGACCATCAGCGCCCCCCGGAAAAGCCAGGTTCCGCCAGTACTGCTCAAGCATCCGCACGAAGTGTGATTTGCCACTCCCGTAGAAGCCACTAACCCACACAGCTGGCTGTTTACTACTACCCAGGTTGGTGAGATATGTGCGCAAAATGCGCTCCAATCCCACATGGTATTGTCCTTCGCACACGAACGCCCGAAGCTCATAGCGCAGGACATCCCACTCCTGCTGCGTCTGGGGGTACTCTACTGTGGTCACCCCGTCGTTTGGGATCGTGAAAGTCGTTGGGTCTCGCAGGAACAAGTCTCTATTCAGCATGATCACAAGACTCCTGTTTGCTGTGCGGTTATGGGTATGGCCAGGTAATTCCATCCATCGCGAGCATCCAACAGACGGTAGTTGGATCCCTCGTGATGACCCGGGAAGAACACGAGCATGCGGCCTCGAATATCGTCCGTCACTTTCTCGATCAGGCCTGAAGCCCGGGTGAGCCCGAAGAGCGTAGCTACCCCAAGGACGGCCACTACTGTCTCCTGGTCGACGTGCGAGGCGGTCAGCGTCTCCCGCAACTGCTCAGCCACGGCTTCCGCGTAGTTGTGGAGCGCAAGGTCGAGATCCTCCGGCGATTCAAAATACGCTTCTCGGTAGCGGTGCCCGGCCATCCACTCCGCAAAACTGTCGGTAAGATCGACCAGCTGCCACTCTTTTCCCGCCTCCTTGGTCGCGATCCGGAATTCCTCCAGCCGTAGCCTAATGCGGCGTTCCTGATTCGGATCGTAAACAACGAACCACACTTTCTCCACCCCGGCCAGGTTCTGTTGCCAGGATATGGCGACAAAACGGCGGTAGTTCTCAATGAGGCTGTCAACCTGGCTCACGTCCTTGGCTCCCTTTCGTCAACGTCTCGGAGTAGATAGTCGAACGTGATCTCCGTGACGGCGCCCGATTGCCGATACTCCAACCAACCCTGGCGTGAAGCCAAGGCGGCCTGATCCTTCAATGCATGAACCGGTGTATCGAGAATCTTTGCCCACGGAGTATGGAACAGAGCTTCGCCACGTACATCGCAAAGATGTCCTAGAAGAAGCCCATAGGCCACCGCGGTTGGATGGCTCTGGGCTCGGACCCGCACCTTGTTGCTGCGGCCGTCTAGATGCCCCGTTTGAGTCCAAGAGGAAGCCGCATGCCTCCCGATGTTTGCTAGCGTCGTAGAGTTCAGCCTGCCGGGATACTGGTCGTCGATGGATCGAGAGATCATCTGGGAAGTCACTTGGGATCCAACAGGAGCATCTAGGACGACCTGGGCTGAAGCCCTAAGCATGGGGTCTCTGGTCGTTGCACACAGCACCGCGAGAAGAGACTGAGCCTCTGGTTCTTCGTTCCAAAGGTCTCGCAGAGCTCGGAAGACTGTAAGACCCATGTCCAGGCCATACATCTCCCGCAGGCGGCGGAATGATTCTCTACGGGTCGATACGGTCCGCTTCAAGAGCACGTTTTCGTCGACGATAGCGGAGCGGTACGCCTCCTTGTCAGTCGTCGGCGGACAAGCCTCGAGGAGCAGCCCTAGTTCTTTCAACATGATGGTACGGCTGCTGTGGGCACCAAGTCCTTCAAGGACAAAACCGTGCATGCTAGCTTTCTCAGGGATTGACCACATCATGTAAGCCGTTCTCCTACAGACAGTCTTCTTCTCCTATCGACGAGTTTCGATGTGCAGGGGGCGTGACCACAGTTCTCGTGTAGCGTAACGAAACGGCCGCTCCCTGCACGGAGCGAGCATCGCTCCAGTTCGACCGGGCTATGGTGGGTCAGCCAGCTCCGCGCTCTTGTCGGCGGAGGTCTTAGCCCAAGTGCCGTGCTTCTTGTTCCCCAGCCGCTCCATGCGCGCCCGGTGCGCCTCCACCGACGCAGGCTCCACCAGCCACACCCCCGCGATCTTCTCCCCCTTGATCACCCCTTTGCTCAGCAGAGCGCGCAGGTGCGATCCGCAGTACCCGTACGTCTCCGTCGCCTGTTTCACCGAGATCAGATCGATGGGCATATATCACCTTGCTTTGTTGGGACACCTGATGGAATTGGACGGCGCGCTCGTCC
>PWVP01000222.1 GCA_003561815.1 Campylobacterota bacterium
CGATCGCCCGGTAGGAGGCGTCGGAGAAGTCGGTGGCTAAGAAGATGCGTTTATAGGGTTTGCTCTCAGGCGTCTTGACCACCAGAATCGGCAGATGGGCGTGCTCGATTACCTGCCGGGCGGTGGTGCCCAAAACCGCATCTTTAAGGTGAAACTCCCCGTGATCGCCAATCACCACCAGATCGGCCTGACGCAGCCGGGCGGTATCCATAATCACATCGGCGGGGTTGCCCATCTCCACCAGACTCTCCGCATCGCTCTTGCAGCACCCCTTCGTGTGCGCCTCAAGCTGCCGCTTTGTATCCTCCAGCAGCTGGTTGCGCCGATCGCCCACCAGGAGCCGCTCCATCAGGCGCAGATGGATCGTATGTAAGACGGTGAGCTTCGCCCCCTCCTCTTTGGCCAGCAGATCCGCCTGTTCCAAGGCGCGATCGCCCCGCCGAGAGAAGTCGATGGGAACCACAATGTTCTGTATCTGCATAGTCTCACCTCCTTGGTGCTTTCTACCATTTAAGTACACTTCGCTTTCAAAGGAACTTAAATTCTCCCCTACAGTTCTAAAAATTTCCAAACAAATTATCTTCAAAAGCTTGACATTTGGATCGAGATTCAAGTAGACTGCTTCTTAACGCTTTGGCGTCCACCCCGCTTTTTGAGGAGTCCTTCGGTTTCAGTACCCCCCTTTTTCTTTGGCATCAATGTGTCGTGCCGTGTTTTCCCGCCCTTTTGGGGCTTTGCGTCGCCTTTTTCTGGCTTCTTTGTGAGGACTTTTCCGTTTTTCAACCCCAAGGATTTTTTTGATGAAACAGCTCTATGTTGGTAACCTTCCCTATTCTGCCTCTGAGGTAGAGGTGCGTGACGCTTTTGGTCAGTTTGGCAGTGTTCAGGCCGTTCGTATGATGATGGACCGCGAGACCGGTCGTTTCCGTGGCTTCTGCTTTGTAGAGATGGAGGATGGCGAGGCGCAAGCAGCGATCGATGGCCTCGATGGCAAAGATTTCGGCGGCCGCAACCTGCGTGTCAACGAAGCGCGTGAGCGTGAGGCGCGTCCTCCCCGCAACGACCGCTGGTAGTTTTTTAGAGGGGGCTTTGGCCCCCTGCCTCTTCTCTTTTTTGTATTAAGTTTCCCCTCGCATTCCTCTGTTATACTTTTGCCAGCCCAAGGCGAAAAGGGTATAACGATGAGAATCACAATCATAGCGCTTCTACTTCTTCCGATCGGGCTCTATGCCCAGATAACCGTGGCGGTGAGTCTGCAGCCGCAAGCGTGGTTTGTGGAGAGAATCGCCGGCGATCGGGTGCAAACGGTGGTGATGATTCCGCCGGGTAGCTCGCCACACAGCTACGAGCCCCGTCCGGCCCAGATGGCTGCCCTCAGCGATGCGGCGCTCTACTTCGCGGTGGGGGTCGAGTTTGAGAAGGCGTGGCTGGATCGCTTCAGCTCGGCCAATCGCCAGATGCGGGTGGTGCACACCGATCGGTTGATTCAGAAGATCGAGGGCGATGGGCACCACCATCACCACCATGATGATGACCACCATCACCATCACCATCACCATGAGGGGTTTATGGATCGCATCCGCGCTTTTTTTAGCGCCCCTCAAACGCACCACACCGTGAGTCTGGACAACCACATCTGGACCTCGCCGCAACTGGCGCTGCTGCAGGCGCGGGCGATGGCTCAGGCGCTAGCAGAGCATGACCCCAAGGGGGCAGAAGACTACTGGTCGGGATACGCCCGGCTGGCCAAAGAGATTGCACGCATCGATAGTGCGATCGCTCAGATGCTCGCCCCCTATCAGGGGAGCGCCTTTTTGGTTCACCACCCCGCTTGGGGCTACTTCGCTCAAGATTACGGCCTTAAGCAGGTCTCGGTGGAGGTGGATGGCAAAGAGCCCAAGCCGGCACAGCTGCAGGCACTCATCGCCCAGAGCCGAGAGCTGGGGATTCGGACCGTTTTCGTGCAGCCGCAGTTTTCTAAGCGGAGTGCCCAGAGTGTTGCCGAGGCGATCGATGGCGAGGTGAGGGTGCTCGATCCGCTCTCGGCCCAGTGGGGTGAGAACCTGATGCACACCGCACAAAAGATCCAAAAAGCGCTCAGTGGCACCGGTTATTGAGGTCGAGAACCTCACCCTCTGGCGCGATCGCCAAAAGGTGCTCGATGAGGTGAGCTTTCAGCTCTCGGCGGGCAGCTTTCTGGGGGTCATCGGCCCCAACGGCGGGGGAAAGAGCACCCTATTAAAAGTGCTCGCCGGTCTGCTGGAGGCCGATAGTGGCCGGGTGCGGATACTCTCTTTGCCGCCGGCGCAGGCGGGGGCCAGGGTGGGGTATGTGCCCCAGGAGACCGGGTTTAACCTGGCGTTTCCCATCACGGTGCTGGATGTGGTGGTGATGGGCCTTTTGGGCCAGAAGCTCAACAAGGCTGAGCGTAAAAGCCGGGCGATGGCCGCTTTGGAGCGGGTCGGGATCGCACCGCTTGCCTCGCGGCGCATCGGCACCCTCTCAGGCGGGGAGCGACAGCGCGCCTTTATCGCCCGTGCACTCTGTGGCCAGCCCCGTCTGCTGCTGCTCGATGAGCCCACCGCCAATCTCGATCCCAAAGCCCAGGAGGCGATCTACACCCTCCTAAAGAGCCTGCAGCCGGAGATCACCATCGTGCTGGTCAGCCACGATATCGCCCACCTGATCGGCTACGCCAGCGAGGTGGTGGCGCTCAATCGGCGGCTACTGCACCACGAGGCGCTTCCTAGCGAGCAGATCCACTGTGCTCAAGATGGCCATGTCTGTGAGGTTGAGCTTCTAGGTGCGCTGCTTAAAAAGGCGGAGTGTGGTTGAGCTTTTAAGCTACCCCTTTATGCAAAACGCGCTCTTAGCGGCGCTTCTGGTGAGTATCGCGATCGGCGCGATCGGCACACTGGTGGCGATCAACCGGCTGGTCTTTTTAAGCGGCGGTATCGCTCACGCCGCCTATGGTGGGGTGGGGCTCGCCTTTTTCGTCGGCATCTCGCCGCTTCTGGGTGCCGGGCTGGTGGGGGTGGGGGCTGCGATGCTGATGGCCTGGATAAGCTTTCATCAGCGCCACCGAAGCGACACCATCATCGGGGTGATCTGGGCGGTCGGGATGGCGATGGGGGTGGTCTTTATCGATCTCACCCCCGGCTACAGCGCCGATCTGATGAGCTACCTCTTTGGCTCGATTCTGGCTGTTAGCCGTAGCGATCTGCTCTTTATGGCGCTTTTAAATGTCGTGATTATCGCTGCGGTGATCGGGTTTTACCGGCCGCTGGTGGCGGTGAGTTTTGATGAGGCGTTTGCCCGCACGCGGGGGCTTCCGGTGCGCGCGCTCTATCTTTTACTGCTGGTCTTAGCGGCGCTGATGATTGTGATTGCGATTCGGGTGGTGGGGTTGATGCTGGTGATGGCGCTTTTGACCATCCCCACCTACCTGGCAGAGCGCACCAGCCAGACGCTGGTGGGGATGATGTGTCTGTGTGCCGTTTACGCCTTTGGCTTCTGTGTGCTGGGGCTGGGGCTCTCCTGGTTTTTGAGCATCAGCTCCGGCGCGGCCATTATCCTGACCGCCGCCTTTGGGTTTTTAGGCTTTTTACTCTTTGAGCGCCTTAGAAGTAGTACTTAAAGCCGAAATAGCCCCCGTCTACAAACTCAAAGAGATCGCTGTTACCCGCCGGACCGCTGCCGCCCAGCCCGGCGATGTAGAGTTGGCGTAGGCCGACATAGCCGTACATGCGGGGCGCAATAAAGAAGCTCCCCTCTAAGCGGATCTCATCATAGACATCCACATCGCCACTGGTGAGCATGCGGGGAGCGGAGCCGTACTCGGCAGAAAGGCGCACCGGATGGTCGATGGGTACACGGTAGATCGCCTTGACCCGAAGCGGAATGGCCAGACCGCTGTAGCTGCGGCTCCCCTGTTTGCCGTCGATCCACGCCAGCTTGGCACCGTAGCCAATCAGCCAGTTGCCCGTCAGCGGCGCGGTTTTGAGCAGTGAGCCGTAGAGCATCATCCCGTCGTCGTTATCGCTGTTTTCGGCCAACAAAAGCCCCCCGGTCCAGAAGGTGGGGTAGTTGCTGCCGCCGCTAAGCTGCGAGAGCTGCACCTCGTGGCTGCTAAAGTCGGTATTGACCTCTAAAAGAGAGCGCGCAAGCAGAAACGGCGCGAGCAGAAGGGTTAAAGCGGTCATGCGAATCATCGGTGACTCCTTGAATAAGATGGCCGAATCTTAACAGAGTCACGATTAGGGTGGTGATGATGATTTGATCAGTGGAGTAATTTTAAAGCCTGATAGTAGATATAAAGATAAAGCCCCCGCTAGAGGCGGAGGCTAGGAGGGTTACTCAGAGGGTGGATAGGCGCCATCTTTGCCGTGCACTTCGCGCCCGGTGATGGGCGGATTAAAGACACAAGCGAGCTCCAGCTCCTCAAAGGCGCGGAGCTTGTGGGCATCGTGTTTGTCGAGATTATAGAGCGTGCCCGGCTCGATCGGATAGATCTGGCCATCCTCGATCGTCTCCACCTCGCCGCGCCCACGGATGCAGTAGACCGACTCGAGGTGGTGTTTGTAGTGGATATAGGTCTCGGTTCCGGCGAAGATGTTGGTGATATGAAACGAGTACCCCATCCCGTCATCGGCCAGCAGCAGACGGCGGCTGCGCCAGTGGCCGTTGGGGGCTTTGACATCCCGCTCGTTTCCGGTGGCCTCGGCCAGTGTGCGTACCAGCATTAGAAGCTCCCTTTGAGCCGCTCTTTTTTCTGGGCGGCAATCTCATCGATCGCATCGGCGATAATCTGAATGCCCTCTTTAAGGGTCTCCTCATCGACAATCAGTGGCGGCAGGAACTTCACGACCTGATCTTTGGCGCCGCTAAGCTCAATCACCAGTCCACGCTCAAAGGCGATGGAGGAGACCTCTCCAGCAAAGCCCGGCTCATCAATCTCCAGACCATAAAAGAGGCCGCGCCCTCTGACACGCATCGGGAAATCTTTACCATGTTTTTCGGCGATCTTCTCCAGCTCGGCGCGCAGAACCTTCTCTTTATACTTCACGGCGTTGGAGAGCTCGTTGTTGGTCCAGTAGTGATCGATCATCGCCCGCGCGGCAACAAAGGCGAGATTGTTACCCCTAAAGGTGCCGGTGTGCTCACCCGGTTTCCACTGATCGAGATCGGGGCGGATCATCAAAAGCGCCATCGGCAGCCCACCGCCGATGCTTTTGGAGACGGTGACCATATCCGGCGAGATCCTCGCCTCTTCGAAGCTAAAGAAGTCGCCGCTTCGGCCGTTGCCCGCCTGGATATCATCGACAATCAGGAACATATCGTACTCATGACAGAGCGCTTCGAGCTCCTGGAGCCATTTGGCCGAGGCGATATTGACCCCCCCTTCGCCCTGGATCGCTTCGACAAAGACCGCAGCGGGCTGATCGAGCCCACTGCTGGGATCCTCCAGGTAGCGGCGGAAGTAGTCGATGGTGTTCACATCGGGGCCAAAAAAGCCGTCATAGGGCATAAAGGCGACATTGGAGCGGCTGATGTGCGCCTCATCGCGGTAGAAGGTGTTGCCGGTAATAGAGACCGAACCGGCGGTCATGCCGTGAAAAGCGTTGGTAAAGGCGACCACATTGGAGCGTCCTTTGATGAGGCGGGCAAGCTTCAGAGCCGACTCCACGGCGTTGGTGCCCGTCGGGCCGGTTAACTGGATCTTGTAGTCCATATTGCGCGGGGCGAGGATATTATCGGCAAAGGACTCTAAGAAGGCGATTTTGGCGCTGGTGGCCATATCCAGCCCGTGCAGCACTCCGTCGTTTTGCAGGTACTCAATCATCGCCTCTTTGGAGACATCGTTGTTGTGGCCGTAGTTGAGCGTACCGGCCCCGGCAAAAAAGTCGATATACTCTTTGCCCTCTCTGTCAAAGAGCTTCGCGCCCTTGGAGCGCTCAAAAACCACCGGAAAGGATCGCACATAGCCGCGAACCTGCGACTCCATATTGTCAATGACTCTCATTAATTTCCTTTATTGATTAAGTGGTGACCGCAAGGCTAAACAGGAAGGAGGCGATAGAGAAACAGCCCAAAATAGCGTCTTGTAGACAAGCGTCCTACCCCTGTTTTGGTCAGCTTCAACCTTAACGAAACCAACCTGAAGGCAACGAATTGGCTATTTTCGCCGCGTGATCACAAAGGCGCGCTCAGGGGCGTGATGGCCGCCCAGGTCGGCACGGCTAAAGAGATCCGTCTCAAACGCCCAAGGGGCATCCAGGGCTTTGGCCAGGGAGCGAAAGAGCCCCTGCGAAGCGTCGTTATCGGGGGTGATGGTCGCCTCA
>PWVP01000226.1 GCA_003561815.1 Campylobacterota bacterium
CTGAGCGCTTCTGGCTGCCCGACGCGTTTATCACCACCGATTTTATGCTCCACCGCATGAACGGCGTGATCGCCAAACTGGTCGTCTACCCCGAAAACATGATGAAAAACCTCAACCTCACGGGCGGTCTGGTCTTTAGCCAGCGCATCTTGCTCGAACTGCCCAAAGCTGGCCTCACCCGCGAAGCGGCCTACGCCATCGTCCAGCGCAACGCCATGAAGGTATGGGCAGGCCTACAAGAGGGCAAACCGGCGGTGAACGAAAAAGGCGAATCGCTCTATCAGCAATACCTGCTAGCCGACGAAGAGCTGGTGGCTGCCATAGGCGAAGAGATGATCCGTGAGTGCTTTAGCTACGACTACTACACGCGGAATGTGGACGGGATTTTTAAGCGGGTTTTTGGGTAGGTCAGAAAGGGAAAGCGATGCCAGAGAAGGTCATCTCTTTGGTGCTGGAGTGGGCCTATGAGCACCGGGATGAGCTGATGGAGGATTGGGAGCTGGCTAGGGCAAACCAGCCTGTCAAAAAGATTGATCCTCTTGTGTGAAAGGATTTTCATGATTTGGGTTACAGATGCGAAACACACCTCTGAATATAAGGTTTTTGTCCGTTTCAGCGACGGCAAGGAGGCGGAGATTGATTTAAAAAACCACATTGCCTCAAAACAAAACGGTACAGTTTTTGAGCCCCTAAAAAATCCGGAGCAGTTCCAGAAGCTCTATTTCAACCCCGATACTGATACGATCGAGTGGCCTTGCGGTGCCGATATTGCGCCGGAGCGGTTGTATGAGATGGCGAGCTAAGATGGGTGTTTTGGAGTTGATTGAGTGCTACGAATCGCTTCCGGTTTCAAATCCAGAACTGGGAGCTGACTAGGGGATATCGGCCTATCAAGAAGATCGATCCGGCGATTCGTATAGTGCCCCTACCGTAGGCACGCCTGTCTCTTTTGAGAAGTTCCAATAAAATGGGCGGTGTTTTCCCGCCTTGGCGCTCCCCCTAATAAAGCAACCCAAACACCCAAAGCGGCACCTTCGCCCCGAAGCCCCGCTCCAGATCATCCAGTGCTAGAAAGCTGTCGCTTAGGTCTTTGATTTGCGTGAAGCCCTTGTTTTTGCCTCCCATCTCCACGATCCGTTTGAGTTTGCCCATATCCGACACAAAGGGTACGCTCTAGCGTACAAACCTTACTAGGAGGATTGTTTTTGATACTTTTGTTGGGAGTACGATCCTAACTGCACCCTATATTCTTAGTAATGCACTCCTAATCAACCCTTACTCCACCCGCACCCCAAAACGCATCAGCAGCCCAGGTAGCACATCATCCAGGTTTTGCACCTCTTTATCGGTGAGTTCGATGAGCGAGAGGTTGTACTTTTCGTAAATGGCGCGCTTTTGGGCCATACGGGCCTGATATTTGGGGTCATTTTCATAGCCCCAGTATTCGATATAGACGCGTCCGCAGGGGAGATAGAAGTCGCAGTAGACACTCTCCTCTACAGGGAGTTTGCGCTCGTAGGCGTGGGCGATTTGGCTCATGTAGAGCCAGTTGTCGATGAGAAGCTCGGCTTTGGATCGGACATAGTGGCCATCGGTGGCGCGGTGTTCGGCGGGGAACTTATCGCGGAAGTTCTCTGCGCTTTTTTCGGGGGCGGGCTCTGCGGGTCTGGCTACACTGCCGCCCATCTCCGCAGCGGCAGCGATGAGTGCCGGACTCTGGAGGATGGCCGCTGGCCAGAGGACGAAGGGGTTCTTGCCCCGCGAGTGGATCTGCACCGTGCCGCCAGCGCGTTTGCCCTGATCGGTGGCAATCCAGCCGCTACCCTGGCGCTCGATCCAGCCGAGCTCTTGCAGCAGGCGATTGGTCTGTCTAGGGCCTAGGCCGAACGCCTCGCCGAGTTTGGTGGCGTTTAGTTCTGATGGGGTCTGTGGGGTGTTTTGGATGAGAGCTCCTTGGAAACAATCTTTCGTGCTGTCATCATGGCAGAAAGGCGGTATGAGCTAGATTATAGTCTGCTTTTGGCGCCCGGCTCTTTTAAGCCACAAAGAGACGCGCTGCTCCGCATAAACGACCATCGATCACTCTTGTTGCCGCAAAACGCGCATTTGTGTGCTATACTCCCGCCATCAAGACGCACTTCGGTCTGCTCCTTGCTCTTTCGCCCCTTTAGACGAATGAAAAATCAACCCCGATTTTGCCTAGACCGACCCGCACTGGCGGGTAGGCCCGATCCACAGAAAGACTTCATGTCCAGCTTTAACACCCTTGGCCTTTCGGCCCCCCTTCTTGCTGCCCTAAAAAAACAGGGTTACACCGCCCCCACGCCGATTCAGGCGCAGGCGATTCCGGTGATTTTGCAGCGCCGCGATGTACTCGCCGCCGCCCAGACCGGCACCGGCAAAACCGCCGGTTTTACCCTCCCGATGCTAGAGCTCCTAAGCCAGCACAAACCGGCCAACCCCAAAGCGGTGCGCGCGCTGGTGCTCGCCCCTACCCGCGAGCTGGTGGCCCAGGTGCACGAGAGCGTCAAGACCTACGGCGCGGGGATGAACTTCCACGCCACGCCCATCTTCGGCGGTGTAGGGATCCATCCGCAGATCAGTGCTCTGCGCCGTGGGGCACAGATTGTCGTCGCCACCCCCGGACGACTGCTCGATCATGTGAGTCAGCGCACCATCGACCTCTCTAAAGTGGAGTTTCTCGTACTCGATGAGGCCGATCGGATGCTCGATATGGGTTTCATCCACGATATCAAAAAGATCCTCGCGCTGCTGCCCAAGAAGCGCCAGAACCTGCTCTTCTCGGCCACCTTCGCCCCGGAGATCAAGCGGCTGGCCGGTGAGCTGCTCGATAGCCCGGAGGTGATCGAAGTGGCCCGCCAAAACAGTGCCGCTGAGAGCGTCAAGCAGACCTTTCACCCCGTCGATCGGGAGCGCAAGCGGGATCTGCTCGCTCAGCTTATCCGCGATCAGGATCTCAAGCAGGTGCTGGTCTTTACCCGCACCAAACACGGCGCCAACAAGCTCTCCGAGTTTCTCACCAGAGGCGGCCTCCGCGCCGATGCGATCCACGGCAACAAAAGCCAATCGGCCCGCACCAAAGCGCTCGCTGACTTTAAAAAGGGGGCGGTGCGTGTACTGGTGGCCACCGACATCGCTGCGCGGGGGATCGATATCGATCACCTCCCCCATGTGGTCAACTACGAGCTGCCCAATGTGGCCGAGGATTATGTTCACCGTATCGGCCGGACCGGACGGGCCGGACGCGAGGGTGAGGCGATCTCGCTGGTCTGTATCGACGAAAAAGATCTCGCGCGCAATATCGAGCGGCTCATTAAGCGGGAGATCCCGAAGGTGGTCGTCGAGGGGTACGCCCCCGATCCGAGCATCCGCCCCGAGCCGATCCCCAATGGCCGTAACCGGAGCAGCCGCGCCCCTTCGCGCGCGCCGCGTCACGCCACCGGCGATCGCCGTACACCGCGTGAGGGTGCGCGCCGATCTTCGCGCCGCCCCTCCAGCCGCTACTGAGGTATAATCCCCCTAAAGCTCATGTGCGGGGGTAAGGATGATTTTGATCTTATGGATCGCGCTGATTGTGGGCGTGATCTTCGTCTTTAAAGAGCGGCGCGATCGGCTTGAGAATCAGCGCCGCTTTAAAGAGTGGCTTCACCGCCTCGATGAGGCTCCACTTCAGGAGCGCCGCGAGGCGGCCTATCAGCTCTATTTCCAGAACGGCTACGAGGTGGATGTGCTAGATGAGCGCACCCTGGAGGTCAAAAAGCGCCACTTTAGATTCGGCTGGGCGCTGACTGGCTTCGGGCTTTTGGGGGTGGGGCTGGTGGTCTATCTCATCTGGTACTACTGGTTCCAAAAACCCGAGATCACCCGTGTGCATCTTGATCAGACGGGCGGGCCCAGGCTGCTGCCGTGATCCGTATCGTGCTGGCGCTGCTGCTAAGCGGCACGCTTTTATGGGCAGAGTCCAAGCGGGTTTCGCTGGTGCTTGGCAGCGGTGGCGCGCGCGGCTATGCCCATATCGGGGTGATCGAGGAGCTTGAGCGTCAGGGCTACGAAATCGTCTCTATCAGCGGCTCATCGATGGGGGCGCTGGTGGGCGGCCTCTATGCTGCTGGTGGACTGGAGCCGTTTCGCGACTGGGCGATCGCGCTGGATATGCGTGAGGTGCTGCGGTTGGTGGATTTTAGCCCCGGCGATGGCGGGCTGGTGGATATCGGCGGCGTCTTTAAGACGATCGAGGGTTTTATCCAACACGAGTCGATCGAGGATCTGCCTATCCGATTCGTGGCCACCGCCACCGATCTCAAAGAGCGCAAAAGCTATCTTTTCGATCGCGGCTCGCTTCTGGCCGCCCTGCAGGCCTCCACGGCGATGCCCACCATCTTTAAACCCTTTGAGCACGATGGTCGCCTCTTTGTCGATGGCGGTACGCTCAATCCGCTGCCTATCGCCGCTGCTCAGGGGGTCGAGTACGATCGGCTGATCGTGGTCGATGTGGGAGCCGATGTGCCAGCGCACTTCAAACCCGAACCCCCTGAAAAGATTCGCCAAAACCGCCAGAGCATCTATGATCGCATCTTTGAGCACTTTAAGAGCAACGATCGCAGCCGTGAAAAGGGGCTCTTTACCATCGCCAGCGAGACGATCAATATCATGCAGGAGCACACCGCCCGATCGCAGCTGGAGCGCTACGGCTATGACCTGCTGATCGAGATCCCCCGCGAAAGCGCGGCGTTTTATGAGTTTAACCGCGCCTGGGAGCTTATCGAGATCGGACGGTTGGCAGCTCGTGAGGCGCTCCAGAAGCGTTGACACCGCTTTATATATCAAATATAATATCACCATGCAGCCGATCGTGATGGATACCAATCTCTTTGTCAGTGCTCTGATCTCGCGGAGGGGAGCCTCCTTTGCACTGGTTGGCTGGCTGCTGGATGAGGCAAAGAGGGGTCGCTTGCACAACTGCACGAGTGTTCCGCTGGTGCTGGAGCTAGAGGAGGTGCTGTTGCGCGGGGTCAACCGGGCAAAGTATCCGCAGTTTAGCGAGGCGGATCTGCGCCGTTTTGTGGACGATGTGGTGGCGATCTCCGCTCCGGTTCGTATCAACTATCTGTGGCGACCCTGCCTGAAAGATGCCTCAGATGACAAGGTGCTCGAAACCGCCTTTAACGCCTCGGCCGGGGCGATCGTGACCCACAATGTGCGGGATTTTATCGGGGTGGAGCCGGGTTTTGGCATTGAGGTTTTAACACCCCAACGGTTTCTAGAAAGGATCAAACAGTGAATATCGCCTTGAGACTACCCGATTCATTGGGCAAAGAGCTCAAAGCCTTCTCCCAAAAAGAGTCCATCTCTATGAATCAGTTTATCGCTACAGCGGTGGCCGAAAAGATGGCCACACTGCAGACCTACGACTATCTATCCGAACGGGCCAAGCGGGGGGATCTGGATCATATGAAAGGGATGCTCGATCGGGTCGCTGCCGACGAGCCCGATGAGGTTGATAGGCGCCGGTGAGTCGTTTTTTGCCCACCACCCGTGACGAGATGGCCGCTTTAGGCTGGTCGCAGTGTGATGTGGTGCTCATCAGCGGGGATGCCTATATCGATTCGCCCTATATCGGGGTGGCGGTGATTGGCCGGATTTTGAGCGAGGCGGGGTTTCGTGTCGGGGTGATCGGCCAGCCGGCGATCGACTCCGATCGGGACATCGCGCGGCTAGGCGAGCCCCGGCTTTTTTGGGGGGTGAGCGGCGGGAGTGTGGATTCGATGGTGGCCAACTACACCGCGACCAAAAAGCGGCGCAAAAGCGACGACTTCACCCCCGGCGGTCAAAACACCCGGCGGCCCGATCGGGCGGTGATTGTCTATACCAATCTGATCCGCCGTTTTTTTAAAAACACCGCGCCGATCGTGCTGGGCGGTATCGAAGCGAGTCTGCGCCGGGTGAGCCACTATGACTACTGGTCAAATCGCCTGCGAAAGCCGATCCTCTTTGAGGCCAAAGCGGACATGCTGCTTTACGGCATGGCTGAAGCGCCGGTTTTGGAGCTGGCCCGTGCGCTGGACTCCGGCGAGTCGTGGCAGGCGATTCGCGGGCTAAGCTACATCGCCAAAACACCGGTGGAGGAGTATCTACCGCTACCCAGCCACGCCGAGGCACTGGCGGATAAGCGGCAGTTTATCACGCTCTTTCACCGCTTTTATCAGAATAATGACCCCATCACAGCCCGGGGGCTCTGCCAGCCGGTGGACGATCGTTTTTTAGTGCAGAACCCGCCTGCGACTTATC
>PWVP01000266.1 GCA_003561815.1 Campylobacterota bacterium
AGAGCGGTGCAGGTGTACCCTGCCCCTCAAAGATGGCGGGCTTGGTAAAGACCGGCCCCTCCAGCTGCCCGGCATTGAAGCTCTCCTCGCTAAGCGAGTCGGCATTGCCCAGCACGCCGGGCAGATGGCGGCTAGTCGCATCGGCCACCATCAAAGCCGCCAGCTCCCCGCCGGTGAGGATAAAATCCCCTAGTGAAAAGCACTCATCGGCAAACCGCTCAATCACCCGCTCATCAAACCCCTCATAGCGGCCACACACCAGCACCAGATGGCTCTGCTGGCTAAGCCGTACCGAGTCGTTATGGTCAAAGGGTTTGCCCGAAGGGGTCATGAAGCAGATGCGCGCCTTAGGATCGTCACGGCGAATCGCCCCTAGTGCTGCAAAGAGCGGCTGCGGGCCCATCACCATCCCCGCGCCGCCACCGGTCACGGTATCATCCACCTTTTTGTAGGGGTTGGTGGTGTAATCACGCGGGTTGATGCAGCTGTAGCTAAAGATCCCCTGCGCAATCGCACGCTTAAGAATCGCGTCTTCGAAGTAGGACTCAATCAGCCCCGGAAAGAGGGTGACGAAGCTAAAGCGCATCGAGCAGCGCTTTGACATGGCAGACCCTCAGGCGCTTTTGGGGCACATCCACCCCTTCGATAAAGTGCGGCTGCCAGGGAAAGATCACCTCTTTGGTGTAGCCTTGACGGGTCAGCGCCCCATCGACTGCGACCGTCACCATCCCGCCAGCGGTGTCATCGAGATCGCGCACCTGGCCTAGAAGCTGCTCCTGCTCATAGACCGCCATGCCGATCACATCAAACCAGAAGTACTCCCCCTCCTCAAGCGCGATCGCCTGACGGCTCTCCTCGGCGGTGGTGATAAGCACCAGATTGGTCATCCTGGCCGCCTCTTCAGGGGTGTGCACCCCCTCGAAGCGAATCTGCATCCGATCGGGATCGAAGTCGGCGACAACCACCTCTGTGTGCGTGCGGCCACGAAGGGCCTGGAAGGTTCGTCCGGGGGTGATAAACTCTGGGAAGTCGGAGTAGAGATTGAGGCGGTTGTAGCCCTTTAGGCCGACCTTTCGGCCGACCTTGGCTACCTCAACCTTTTCGTTCATGTAGAGGCTTAACCAAAATCCGGTAGCTGATGTGATCTTTGGCTTTGCAGCCGGAGACCACGGTCTTGATCGCGTTGATCATGTTGCCATCTTTTCCGATGATTTTACCCACATCCTGGGCACCGGCATAGACGGTGATCTCGCTAAACTCTTTGTTGACATCGTGGCGATCCACCTCGATCAGCTCCGGCTGCGCAGCGATCAGCCGCGCGAAGTCGGCGATAAAACGCTCAACCATTGCGCTTAGGCGGCCGCTTTCGTTGCCAGACGCTTGACGGTCTCGCTCGGCTTGGCACCGACGCCCAGCCAGTAGTTGTAGCGCTCGGCGTCCAGCTTGAGGGTCTTCTCCTCGGTCATCGGGTTGTAGTAGCCCAGAACCTCTTTATAGCCCCCATCGCGGCGCTTGCGGCTATCGGTGACAACGATACGGTAGAAGGGCTGCTTCTTTTTGCCCAGACGGGTCAGACGAATTACGGTCATAGTGTGTTCCTTTTGGTTTTGTTTAAAGACGCCAATCAAGCAGTGCTCGACTGGCTACGCTAACGCGGACTCTGCATTGGCAGTAACCCCGCGTCTTCCTATCTTGGGATGCCGCGCTGCTGCTGGCCCATAAGCGCCTGCAGATCGGCCATTCCCTTTTTTCCTGAAAACTTCTTTGCCATTTTAGCAGCATTTTTAAATTGCTTCAAAACGCGGTTGATCTCCACCACGCTCATGCCAGCCCCTTTGGCGATCCGTTCGCGCCGCGAACCGTTGAGCAGATCGGGGTTCTCCCGCTCTTTGGGTGTCATGGAGTAGATCATCGCACGGATGCGGACAATCTCTTTGGAGTTTTCCAGATCCATATCCCCCAGCTGACCGAGCATATTGCTCGCGCCGGGAATCATGGAGATGAGCGACTTCATGTTTCCGAGCTTACCGATGGTCTCCATCTGCTCAAGAAAATCGTTGAAGTTGAAATCCCCTTTTTTGATCTTTTTAGAGATCGCCTTGGCCTTCTTCTCGTCGATAACCGTGCCGACCTTCTCGCTCAGGCCCGCCACATCCCCCTCACCCATCAGGCGGCCGACGATACGATCGGGGATAAAGATCTCCAGATCGGTCACCTTCTCCCCCAGACCGATAAAGCGCAGCGGCACACCCACCTGACTGGCCAGGCCGATCGCCAGGCCGCCGGTGGCATCCCCGTCAAATTTACTCAGGATGACACCGGTCACCGCCAGCGCCTCGTGAAAGCTTTTAGCGGTCTTGACGGCATCCTGGCCGGTCATCGAGTCGGCCACATAGAACACCTCGTGGGGATCGAGGATCTTTTTGACCTCAGCGATCTCCTCCATCAGCGCCTCATCGATCGCCAGCCGTCCGGCGGTATCGACAATCAGGACATCAAAGAGCCCCTCTTTGGCCCGTTTGAGCGCCCCTTTGGCCACCGCCTGGGGGGTATCGGCGGTAAAGAGCTCCACCTCCACCTGCTCGCTCAGCTGCTTAAGCTGCTCCACGGCGGCCAGTCGCTGCAGATCCGCTGCGGCCAGCAGCACCTTTTTGCCCCGCTGCTTGAGGTAGTGGGCCAGTTTGGCTGTGGTGGTGGTTTTACCGCTGCCCTGAAGACCGGCCATCAGAACCACGGTGGGGGGTTTTGAGGCGTAGACAAACCCTTGACTGCCCGCTGTGGCCAGCGTCTCATGGAGTGTCTCTTCCAGTGCTTTGACAAAGTTGGCTTTGCCGATCTCGCCCTTTTTGGTCTTGAGCTCGACGCTCATAATCAGCTCTTTGACCACCTTGTGGTGGACATCGGCCTTAAGCAGCGCCTTTTTCAGCTCAGACAGCACCTTTTTAAGCGACTGCTCATTATCAAAATGGCGCAGCTTACCGGTGGCGATACGAAGCGAATCAGCGATCTTCTCAAACAAAAGCAGCGTTCCTTTGGTCGGTTCTTAGCACGGGAAATTGCCGCGAGGATACTAGCTAAAGAGTTGTTAGAGGCGGCTTAGGGCTAAAACTAGCTATCAAAGAGGTGCCTGAACTCACCGGGTTCTGGCGCACTCAGGGTGTAGCCTAAAAGCGCGATCGTGTGGGCATGGAGCATCAGCCGCTTATAGGGGCGTCCGCCGTAGCGCTCATCGCCGATGATAGGGTAGCCCGCATGGGCCAGATGGACACGAATCTGGTGGGTGCGGCCGGTGGGAATCTCCACACTCAAAAGGCTCTTTTTGCCACTGACGCGATAAGGGGTGGCGATTGTTACCGCCGGCTGGCCCCGTTTGGGGTCAATGCGGCTGATCGCCTTAGTACCCTTCTCGGTCCAGACGGGCAGATCGACTGTAAACGCTTCGGCCACCACGCCACTGACAGCGGCCAGATAGCTCTTTTTGACCCTCTGGGCCTTAAACGCCTCGATCGCCTCGGCCAGAAACGCCTCGGTTTTGGCCATCAAAATCACGCCGCTTGTGGGTTTGTCAAGGCGATGGATCAGCTTGTGGCCAAACTTCTTCTCCAGATCGTAGCTCTCCTGACCGGCTGGCTTATCGATCGCTAAGAGGCGATCATCCTCAAAGAGGGTCGTGATCGGTCGGGGCCACTCCACCTTGAAGTGGGTTTTAGCCGGAATCAGCGCACGGGCGATGGCGATCTTTTTATTGTGGGCGTAGACAAAGCCGTCATCAATCAGGCGTTTGGCTTCGTTGTTGGAGATGTTCTCCTGGGCGGCAAGAAGTTTATAGGCTTTTTCGGTCATCGCGCTCTCCGTTTAAAAGCGAAACTCTGACCAAAAAGCGTCACTTTGTCAAGCAGGGGGCTAAAGGGTGGGGTAGCGCCCCGCCCGAAGGCGGAGCGCTTTGAGGCGTGTGAACCTGGTTTAGTTGCCCAGACGGGTCTGAAGATCGCCGTCCCAGCCGCCTAGCGACTCATCATAGAGGCGAACATTGTCGATGCCCAGATACTCACTTATGGCATACCAGCCGCTTGAGGCGATGTTGCCGCTATTGCAGTAGACGATCGCGCCATTGCTCAGATCGATTTTAAGATCCTCAAAGAGCTGCTTGAGCACATCGCGGTTGTGATAAACCGTGCCCATGCTGTAGTAGAGCTCAAAAGGGGCGACTTTAGAGCCGGGAATGTGACCATCACGGCTCAGGCCCAGATACTGATCCAGGGTGCGGATATCGATCACTGTCTCACCCGCCTCCAGTGCCGCTTTTACATCGGCGGTGCTGGCGTAGATGGAGGTGTCGGGATCTTGAGCCTCGAAGTTGCCGGGGCGCACACGGGCCGCGCGGCGGGGCGCTTCGGTCACATCGCCACCCATATCGGCCCAATCCTGCATACCCCCCTCAAGGACATAGGCGTTATCAAAGCCGTAGTACTTAAAGGTCCAGAAAAGACGGGCCGCTTTATGAAAGTCAGCCGCATCGGTGCCCTCCTGGGTGATCACAACCTTGCTGTCGTTGTTGATACCCAGAGACTGGATCAGGCGCTGAAAGAGCGCCGCATCGGGCACATCACTGTCCTGGCGGACATTGCCATAATCCACGATGCGGGAGCCGGGAATAATCTCCTCCATCTCGGTAAAGGCGATGACAACCAGCTTATCGTTGGTGCCCACCTCATCCATCAGGTCGAAGCTGCTGATCATCTTGGCCGAAGCGATCAGGGGAAGCGCAAGCAGCGCTGCTGCCAAAAACGAAAGTCTCATGGGGACTCCTTCTGTGAAATTTGCTCGAACATTGTAATAATATCTTTTAATTATTTAGTTCTTCTTAACTTATGTTTGCCGCTCAGGTTTATCGACTCTAAACTCCGGACCGGGCCGTCCGATATGGAACCCTTGGGCATAATCCAGACCGCTTTCGCGCACCTTCTGCATCACCTCCTCATCCTCCACAAACTCTGCCACTGTCTTGATTCCCAGGTCGTGGGCCAGAGAGATAATGCTGTTGACAAACGCCTTATCCACACTATCGGTGACCATGTTTTTGATAAACTCCCCCTCCACTTTTATGTAGTCGATGGGGAATTTCTTAATGTAATGAAACGAGGAGAAGCCTGAACCAAAATCATCAATTGCAAACTTAAAGCCCTGAGAGCGCAGGTTGTAGACAAACTGCTCGAGTAGTCCGATATTTTTGACCGTATCGCGCTCGGTCAGCTCAAAGACCACCCGGGACTTGTCAATCCCGTAGGTTTCGGCCATGCGGGTGACGCTACCGATAAACTCTCCGATAATCAGCGATCGCGGCGAGAGGTTGATAAACATCACCCCCTCATACCCCTCATCGCGCATCTTCTCAAAGGCCATCTCGATCAGGATGTAGTCGAGCTTGTGGATGACCCCCAGCGTCTCGGCGATATCGACAAACTCTCCGGCGGCCACGGTGCGGCCTGCGTCATTGATCCGCATGAGCAGCTCATGGATGCTCACCTGGCCGCTCTGCACATCGATAATCGGCTGGAAGTGGGCAATCACGCTGCGGTTTTCGATCGCGGCCATCACCATCTGGCTCTTTTGGCCCATCTCCTCAAAGATCTCATCCACCTCCCCGGGCTCGGGCATCATGATGCTGTCTTTGCCGTGGCTCTTGGCTTTGTACATCATGTTATCCGCCACAATAAAGAGCTCTTTGGCGCTATCGGCGTGCTTGGGGTAGATCGCCACACCGATGGAGAGGGTGGTCTTGATCGCCTCACCACTAGGGGCCATAAGCTCCAGTGTGGCGATCTCACTCTCGATCGCGCGAGCGACCAAAGAGGCCTGCTCCTCGCCGGTCTCGGGCAGGATGATGGCAAATTCATCGCCGCCGTAGCGACAGAGAATATCCCCCTCCCGAAGGGCACCGCGCAGCTTTTTGGCAAAAGCGCGCAAAAACTCATCGCCAAACTGATGGCCGTGCTTGTCGTTGATCACCTTAAAGTTATCAAAGTCGATCACCAGTGATGCGAAGTGGTAGCCGTGTGCGTGGGCCCGTTTGACCTCATACTCCAGCATCTCCCAGTAGATGCGCTGATTGTACAGATGGGTCAGCGGATCGCGTGTGGCGTAGTACTCCAGATCCTGGGTGTATTTATAGATCGCCTTGATCGATCCCACCACATTGATCAAGGTGGTCAGAATGCTATCAATCACAATAAAGCGGGTCTCATCCCGGCTCATCGTGGACTGCACACCGATACCGACCACCCCGCCAATCTTGGGGGTCTCCAGCATCAGGGTTTTAGTCTGCAGATCCAGATCTCCCTCAGTAAGCGGTGGCAGCACTTTGGAGGCGTCGGCGATGTTGTGGTTGATGCGCAGATGGGTAAAGTCGCTAAAGTAGGGGTTCGCGGCGACCTTGTTGCGAAGGGTCTGCTCAAAGGTCTCTTTGGTCTGTTCATCGTGGGTGTGATACCAGAAGATCTCAAGCTCATAGAGCTCCTCTTCGATACGAAAGATCGCAAAGAGCGCATAGGCATCGATCACGGTGTTGATCTCCACCAGCAACTCGCGCACATAGGCCTTCCAGTCCTTGACCACATCGGAGGTGATCACAAACTTCTCAAGCACCTTCACCTCAAACTCGAGGATATCCTTATCGGCGGCCACATCCTTGAGCCGCTCCACCAGCCGGAAGGTCTCATCAAACACCCGGTTAAGCTCTGTGAGCCCCAGATCGGTCTTCTCCAGCTCAAACTCGTGCAGATCGCGCACCTTATTGACCTGACCGATGCGATCGCGAAAGGCGTCCATGGAGCGATCGATCCGCTTAGAGAGCAGCCCGGAGACCCAGAGTGCGGCTAAAATCGGAAGCGGCACAATCAGAAGCAGCGAGAGCCAGAGCCCCTGGGTGATCTCATCGAGCATCGGCCCCATATCCTGACGCACCTCAATCACCCCCATCACATCCCCACTGGCAGCGTTGTGGTGGCAGCTCAGACAGTCGCGATCGGCGACGATGGGGTAGATGTAGCGGATATTGGGGCCCAGCTCATGCACCGCCATCGATCCGCTCTTGAAGGCGTCGAGAACTTTGGCATCCATCGGGGGCTGATCGATGGTGCCGTAGAGATCGTCGACCACCTGGCCACGAAAGATCTCCACCGAGAAGGGGGTGCCGAAAAAGGCCTCATTGGTCGCTTGGACGAAGGTGAGCAGCTCCTCTCGACTCCACCCTTTGCTCATCACCTGATACATGGCGCTAAAGGTCTGAACACTGATCGCCTCGCTGGTAACGGCGCTGTTTTCAAAGAGCTGCTTCTTGTGGCTCTGGGTCGTGAAGATATAGACCCCGAAGAAGACGACGAAGCTAACCGCCATCGCCCCCACCAGAATCAACCGCCGCAAACTTTTAAACAACCACTCCTCCTAATGCTTAACTATTACTATTGTAGCGTAAGATTGGATTATTTTCGGTTGATCGGATCGTGCCACTGCTCGCTCAACGCACCCTGCAAAGCGATCACCTTGATTGGCTGATCCGCCTCCAGACCGCCGCTCTGGGCACCAAAGAGGGCGATGGCGTTGCTCTCAGCCAGCGGTAGCAGCATGCCTGAGCCGTACTTGCCGCCCCGGGTGACCCGAAAGCCGCCCCCCTCAAGCCGCCCTAGCAGCGCCGTATCCCGCCCGGTTTTGATCCTCACCGACTCGAGATTCTGCGCCAGGAGCACATCGAGGTAGCAAGCGCGCCGCCCCTGCATCTTCGCCAGCGCCGGAAGCACCAGCAGATGGAAGTTCACCAGAGCGCTCAAGGGGTTGCCCGGCAGCGCCACCGCCAACTTGCGGCCGATCCGTCCAGCCATGGTGGGGCGGCCGGGTTTGAGGTTGAGCCCATGAAAAAAGATCTCGATCCCCAGCCGCTCAAAAGCCGCACGGGTAAAGTCCGCCTCCCCCACACTGATACCGCCGGTGGTCAGCACCGCATCGCACCCATGCAGAACCTCCTCGAGCTTGCGGCTAAGCGACGCCTCATCATCCCCGCTGAGGGTGGCATAGGTCGCCTCATAGCCCGCCGCCTGGAGTGCGCTCACCAGCGCAATGGAGTTGGTGTTGTAGATCTCAAAAGCGCCGGGCTGCTGCCACGGCTCGATCACCTCATCGCCGCCAGAGAGCACCGCAACGCGCAAGGGGCGATAGACGGTCGCTGCCATCATCCCCTGTGAAGCAAGCAGCGCCACACCACTGGGATCGAGACACACCCCCCGCTCAAAGATCGGCGCACCGGCACTCAGCTCCTCCCCGGCGCGCTTGATGTGGTTGCCCGCTTTGATCGTCTCCGGCAGCCGGACCTGATCGCCCTTGACAGTCGCCTCTTCAAAGGGGACCACCGCCTCGCACCCCTCCGGCACCGGCGCACCGGTCATCACCTTGATGGTCTCGCCACCCGAAGAGAGCGCCGCATCGGGCACATCCCCGGCAAAGAGCGTGTCCAAAACACGCACCGCCTGGGCCGCATCGCCACACCGCACCGCGTAGCCATCCATCGCCGAGTTGTCAAAGGGGGGCAGATGGCGCACCGCCTGCACGGGCTGCGCCAAAGTTCGCCCACAAAGCGAAAAGAGCCCCACGCTCTCCTCGGCGCCGATCGGCTCACTCCCCTCCACTAAACGCTTAAGCGCTTCACCGTAATCAAAAAAATCCATGCCAGACTCCACTTCTTGGTAGAAGCGATTATGCAGCAAGAGGGCTTATGGCGCCTGAGTCAGCGGAAGTACGATCTTAAAGCGCGCACCGCCTTTAATCGGCTCAGCGGTGAGGGTGCCGCCCATCTGCTCTTCGATAATCACCTTGGCCAGATAGAGCCCCAGCCCCACACCGGTGACAACCCCCACCCCCTGTCCGCGCTCTTTGGTGCTAAAGAAGGGCTCAAAGAGGTGCTCTAAAGCCCCCTCTTCAAAGCCGCCACCGTTATCCTCTATCCAGATCTCCTCCCGATCGCCACGAATCAGAAAGCCAACCGCTATCTGAGCACGGTAGCCTTTGGGTGCTCTCCGGGCGCGCAGCATAATCGCATCCCGTGCGTTGGCCAGCAGATTAAAGATCGCCTGATGAAACTCCGCAGGATAGGCCTGCACCCACCCGCGACTATTGGGGGCACAAACGCAGTCGCTTAGCGGCTTTTCCGGCTGGCCAAAGCAGCGGCCCACCAGCGCGATTCTCTGCTCATCGAGCTGTGGCTGCAGCAGTTGGGCCACCTGCTTGACCTCCTCAAGCGCACAGCACGCATGGCTCTGCTCCTTCTGGGAGAGAAAGCCGCGCAGCTCGTCGATGGTTTTGGACATCCCCTGAATCAACGCCATCGACTGATTGACCGCCCTATCGAGAGTTTTGCGATCAAGCTCGCCATAGATAAACGCCTCGCGCACCCCCTGGATATAGAGCGCGATGGCGCTTAGGGGCTGACGCCAGTGGTGGGCGATGGCGCTGAGCATCTCCCCCATCATCGAGATGCGCGACTGCTGGAGCATCGCCCGTTCGCTCTCCTGGCGGGTTTTTACCTCCCGCTCCACCCGCTCCATCAGCTCACGGTTGAGCGACTCAAGCTCCACCGTCTGCTCCTCCAGCGCCCCCTGGATCCGCTTGCGCTCGCTGATATCCTCCATCAGCACCGCAAAGAGTCCGTGCGCGGGCGAAAAGGCGGAGATAAAGAAGTGCTTATCCAGCTCGCGCGAGTACTCCTCAAACACCATACGCCCGCCCCCTAAGGCGACATGGGCGTAGCGCTCCAGCCAGGTAGGCTCCAGATCGGGCAGCACCTCAGAGACCAGATGGCCCACAATCCGATCGGCCCTAAGCCCGGTCATCGTCTCAAAGGCGGGGTTCACCTCCAAAAACCGGTAATCCACCGGCCGCCCCTCATCGTCAAAAACCAGCTCGTGGAGCGCAAAGCCGTTGAGCATCGTCTCAAAGAGTGCACGGTAGCGCGCCTGGGAGGCCTGCAGTCTGGCGTAAGCCTCGTGGGCCTCTCTCGCCCAGCGCACCTCTGTGATATCGATGCAGGCGCCCACCATCCCCTCAAAGCGGCCCTCCTCAAAGCGCGGCACACCGTGATCGTACACCCACCGGTAGGTGCCGTCGTTTCGTCTGAGCCGGTACTCCGCCTCGAAGGGGAGGCGCTGTTTAAGCGCCTGGGTGTAGGCCTCATCAAATGCGTGGCGATCCTCCGGGTGGATATCCTCCAGCCATCCTCGATCGAGCAGCGCCTGCGCCTCACGCCCCACAAACGCCTGCCAGCTACGGTTTAAAAAGATCGCCGAGCCTTGCGCGTCGGCCACCCACGCCATAATCGGTGCCGCATCGGCCAGCGGCTTGAAGTAGCGATTGAGCCGTACCATCTCATCGAGATTTTGGGGCTCTAGATTGTGAAGCCTCAAAAGAGCGTACTGTTTATTGAGCATCGACTCCTCAAGAATGCGGTTGAGTACCGCCAGCAGGTGGGCGAGCTCCACCGGCTTGAAGAGAAAATCCCGCACCCCGATACGAAGCGCCTCGGCCAGATACTCCGTCTCGTTGTGTGCCGAGAGCATCACCACAGGCAGCTCCGGATAGCGGGCACGAATCCGTTTGGCCAGACTCAGGCCATCCTCTTGGGGCATGCGCACATCGCACAGCACCAGATCCGCTCCATGCGCCTCGATCAGCGCGTACGCCTCCTGAGCACTCGCAGCGGGCAGAACACGGCTGAAGTGATCGCCTAAAAAGCGGCTAAGCTGGGTTCGCTCCAGATCCAGATCCTCCACATAGACCAGTGTCGCCTCGACCCGTTCTGTCTTACTCACTCTCTTTGCCTTCCTGCCCGATGGGCACCCAGATGGTAAACTCAAAGCCGTCAGGACGCACCCGGGTGGTGATGCCGCCTTGAAAGTGGCGCTCTAGAATCGTTCGGGTCATATAGAGCCCGATCCCGGTGCCTGAGCCCTCCTCTTTGGTGGTGAAGTAGGGCTCAAACATCCGATCGCGCACCGCCTGATCGGGGGCGGGTGCGGTATTAAAGAGCACAATCTCCGCACGCGTTTTAAGCGATCGGATCGCTATCTCCACCCGCCCGATAACACCAGAGTCCGCCTGGGGGCTCTCTAAAATCGCATCCTGGGCGTTGGTGAGGATATTGATCACACACTGCTTAAGATGGTTGATGCTCCCGTGCGCCCAGATGGCGCGATCGGGCTCTTTGATCTCAACCTCAATCTGGTGGTTTTTCATCTGCGCCGACATCAGATGGACCGCGCTTTTGACCGCCTCTAAGAGATTGATCGCCCCACCCTCGGTGGTGGGCTTAAAGTAGTCCCTAAAGTCATCGATCGTTCGGGACATAAAGAAGACCTGCTCCATCGTCCCGTCGATGCGCTCTTTGAGCAGCTGGCGATCGAGCACCCCTTTGTCGTAGTCGTACTGCAGCGACTGGACGAAGAGACCGATGGCGTTTAGCGGCTGGCGCCACTGATGGGCAATCGCGCCGATCATCTCCCCCATAGTGGCAAAGCGGCTCTGCTCCATCAGCCGCTCCTCTTGCAGCCAACTCTTCTCAATCAGCCGCTTTAGCTCGGTGATGTCGGCGATGGAGGTGATTTTGCAGATGCGGCCATCGATCTCGATGCGGCTAGGCTCGACAAAGAGGTGCAGCGGCGTGCCATCTTTACGCGCCAGCAGCCACTCCTGGCCGATCTCCTCCACTCTTCCCGCCAGATAGTCCCGGTAGAGCTTGCGCACCCGCGCCTGATCCGCTTTAGGGATCAGCTTTTTAATAAAATCCTGACCGATCAGCTCCTCTTCGCTATAGCCATAAATCTCCAGATAGCGGTGATTGACCCGCTCAAAGCGCCCCTTCTCATCGGTCACGCAGAGCCCCACACCGGCGGTTTCGAAGATGGCGCTCGCGGTGCGCTCATCGGCCATGCGGTGTTTGACCTCCTGCTCAACCCGCTCTTTAAGGGTGCGCTTCTCCTCCTCAAGCTGAGCGTGCAGCGCTTTGAGCTCACGGTTTTGCTCCTCAGCCCGCTTCTGGGAGGCGGTGCGCTCCTCGTAGGCTATTCGCAGCTCACTGTAGGCGCTCTGAAGCTCCTCGTTAGCGCTCTGAAGCTCTTCGTTTGTGGTCTCTAACTCCTCGTTGGTACTCTGCAGCTCCTCGTTGGTGCTTTGGAGCTCCTCGTTAAGCGACTGCATCTCCTCATTGGAGGTCTCGAGCTCCTCAATCACCGTCTGAAGGTGTTCGCGATTACTAAAGAGCTCATGCTCCAGCTCCTGCACCCTCTGATCGGAGCGGTTCGCTTCGCGCGCCTGGGGGAAAGCCTCATCGAGCAGACCGGGCTCAAGCTCATTAAACCCGAGCAGCACCCAGCAGCTCTGCACATCGTGCTGGATCGGTGTGGCAATCATCTGGACATAGCGATCACCGCCTTTAAGGCGCACCCGCATCAGCCGCGAGCTCACCCGGGTGCGTTCACGCCGCACCCGGTGCATCAGCGCGCGCAGCTCCAGATTGAGATCGGCGTGGATGATCTTGTAGATGTTTAAAGTCGCCTCACCGCTTCGAGCGATAAAGATATAGGGGTTCTGGCCCCCGTGAAAGTAGAGCACCTCATCGCTCTCACCCAGGCTCATGTAGTAGGGGAAGGCCACCTCACTAAGCGCCTCTTGCGTCGCCTCCCGAACCGACTGGCCTTTCGATCGGGGCAGCGCCGCCTCTTTAGGGTGGGCTTGAGCGGTGCGGATATAGCGCCCTATGCCCGAGAGGCGAGACTGCACCCCCTCATAGGCCCAAAAGACCCGCGCGGACTTCTCCAGTGTCCCAAAGAGGTTCTCAAAGCTCCCCACCGACTCCGATTTGCCTAAAAAGAGCAGTCCGCCGGGTCTGAGTGCGTAGTGAAAGAGGGGAAACACCTGCTGCTGCAGCACCGTATCGAAGTAGATGAGCAGATTGCGGCAGCTGATGAGATCCGGCCTTAAAAAGGGGGGATCTTTGAGCAGATCATGCACCGAGAAGATCACCATGTCCCGAATCGACTTGACCACCTCGAAACTGCCGGCCTTTTTGATAAAGAAGCGCTCAATCCGCTCTGGATCAAGGTTGATAAGCGACGACTCCGGGTAGCGCCCCATCCGCGCAATCTGCGCTGCGCCCTCATCCAGATCGGTGCCAAAGATCTGCACGCGTCCAGCCTGCAACCCGTCACCGAGAGTCTCACTGAGCAGTATCGCGATGGAGTAGGCCTCCTCACCGGTGGAGCAGCCTGGCACCCAGATTCGAATCGGGTCGCTGCTCCTTTTCAGGCGCTGGCCCAGATGCTTAGCAAGCGCCTCAAACGCCTCGGGATCGCGGAAAAAGGAGGTCACGCCGATGAGGATATCTTTAGCGAGGTTGTGCACCTCATCCACATCGGTGGCGGTTCGCTCGGCGTACTCCTTAAGCGTCATCAGACGCAAAGCGGCCATCCGCCGCTCGATGCGGCGCAGGATGGTGGTCCGTTTATACTGGCTGAAATCCACACCCCGCACCCGCAAGACATGGCCCAGGATGGTCGCGATCTCATCGCCGGACTTGCTCGCCTGATGACTCAGCGCCACCGATTCAGGAAAGTGGATCATGTGGGCCAGCTCCGCCGCCATCTCATCGGGGGTGAGCACCCGATCGGCCAGGCCGGTCTGAATCGCCGAGAGGGGCATCCCATCATACTTGGCGCTGCCGGGCTCCTGGATGATGGCGATACCGCCCTCGGCTTTAATGGCACGCACACCGCGACTGCCGTCACTACCTGTCCCTGAGAGGATCACACCGATTGCCCGCTCTTTTAGGCTCTCGGCTAAAGCGGTGAGGAAGATATCGACCGAGGGCT
This sequence comes from Campylobacterota bacterium, assembly GCA_003561815.1. Classification (GTDB taxonomy): domain Bacteria; phylum Campylobacterota; class Campylobacteria; order Campylobacterales; family SZUA-545; genus CSSED11-302. Next base: position 13,908 of record PWVP01000266.1, read on the forward strand.
TTGGCCCCACCCCTAAAGAGGCCGATCGCAGCTCTATCATCTCGCCCTCTAGAAGAATGTCGCGATCGGGCGGGGTGACATAGATGTGCCCGGCCTGGATCCTCTGACCGTGCCGGGCTGCCTGAACCGTGAGCTTTGTCTCCCGGCTGAGCAGATCGACCATCATGCTCTTATAGGTGGGACTTAAGTGCTGTGCGATGATATAGGCGCACGGTAGCTTGGGATCCAGTCCGCGCAAAAGCGCGCTCAGCGCCTCCAGGCCACCGGCGCTTGCGCCCACTCCCACCACATGAAACGGTCTGGAGCTGGCCACTAAGAGGTGCTCCTGGCGGCCACCCGCTCCACCGCTGCCACCAGATCCGGTAGCGGAACCGGTTTATAGAGCAGCGCCTCCACCTCTTGATGCAGCTGCGACTCCCCCACATGGGCCGTCACCACAATCAGCGCCGGGGGCGACTTAAGCGCTTTGCTCGCCTGGATAAGCTCCCACCCGTCCATCCGGGGCATCTTCAGATCGGTGACCAGCAGATCGAAGGGGCGCTTTTGCAGCTGCTCGATCGCCTCCTGCCCATCAGACGCCACGACAATCTCCCCCGCTACCCGCTTGAGCACTGTAGGCACCAGCAGCCTTGTCGCATCGTCGTCATCCACAAACAGAATCGAAAACCGCTCATACCGAGGCTCTTGCCGCTTTGCCACCCGTTTTCCCCCGCTTCTAACTCTTTTCTAACCACTATACAGCAAACAGCTAAAAGCGGACCTTCAAAACGGCACTCAACGCTACGGTTGCTCAGGATCCGTTGGTTAAAATCTTCCCAATCCAAAGGAGAGACCATGTTTGAAATGCTCAGGAAGCTACTAAGTGCGCTCAACTCCAGCCAGTACAGCTGGCAGATCTCGCTGGCGATCGCCTTGGGGATGGTGCCGGGGCTCACCCCCTTTATGAGCCTGCACAACCTGCTCTTTATTCTCCTGGCCTTCTTTTTAAATGTTCATCTGGGTCTCTTCTTCATCTCGATGGCCCTCTTTGCCGCTCTAGCCTGGATCTTCGATCCCGCCATGGAGTCGCTGGGCTACTGGCTCTTGACACTGCCGGCGCTGGAGGCGTTCTGGACCGGGCTTTACAACAACCCCTTCTGGCTGCTGAGCAACTTTAACAACACTCTGGTCATCGGCTCGCTACTGCTGGGCTTGCTGCTGCTGGTGCCGGTCTACCTCCTTAGCGAGGCGGTGATTAAAACCTACCGCGGCCCCATCAGCCGCTTGACTGGAAAAATCCCGCTGATTAATAAAGTCCTCGCCTTCAACGAAGAGAAGGCGGCCAAAGCCAAAAAGCCCGCCCGGGTGCGCTGGATCGGGCTGGGGGTTTTCGGTCTGCTTCTAGGCGGCACGGTTCTCTTTGGGATGCTCTTTTTAGACCCGCTCCTTAAAAACCAACTGGAAAAGCAGCTCTCTGCCGGTGCGGGGGCTGAGGCGAGTGTCGCATCGCTTCAGACCCGCCTAAACCCCCTGTCGATGGAGATTCGGGGTATCGAGCTGCCCGATCGCGACGATCACCACACCAATGCCGTAGAGGTCGATCGCATCGCCTTCAATCTCGATCTGGGCCTGCTGCTACATAAAAAGGTGCTCATCGATGAGCTCAGCGCCGAAGGGGTGCGTCTGGGTGTGGCCCGATCCCAGCCTGCCAGAGCGCTGCCTGTTGCGCCGCCTGAACCAGAGCCGATCGAGAAGGATCCCACCCTTACCCAACGCGCAGCCATGGAGCTGGGCGAGCGGCTGCCCGAGCCGCGCGATGTGGTGCGCCAGGAGACGCTCACCAGCCAGAGCGAGGGTGAGCGCATCCAGCAGGAGCTAGAGGCGATCCAGCAGAAGTGGGAGCAGATCGCTGCTGATGAGTTTGATGGTCGCGCTTTCGATGATCTCAAGGCGCGCTTTGATGATCTCACCCGTGAGGCGGGTTCGATTCGAAGGGTGGAGGATGTGCGCGAGATAGCCGCCCAGGCGCGAACCCTCGAATCAGACACCCAGGCGCGCATCAACGCCTACCGTCAACGGCTGGAGGAGTTTCGCGCCGATCGCCGCCGTAGTGACCAGCTCCTGAGCGAACTACAGCGGCTACCCGGTGCCGACTACGCAGCGCTGCGTGATAAGTACAGTTTCGATGGGGAGGGGGCCTTCAATCTCGCCGGCACCCTGCTCGGGGAGGATGTGACCGATGCGATCACGCAGGCACAGGAGTGGTACGCCCGCGCCCTGCCCTTTATCCGCACCGCTCAAGAGATCAACGAAAAGCGCAAAGGGCCGCAGATCGAGTCCCCCCCAAGGGGTGAGGGGCGCATTATCAGCTTTGAGGAGTTTCAGCCCCGCCCCGGCTTTTTGCTCAAACGGGCCGCCTTTGATGTGACCACCCAGAACCAGAGCCGTCTGGCCGGACAGCTCACCGGCGCAACCAGCGATCAGAGTATCACCGGTGAACCGATGCAGCTGGGCGTTCTCTCCACCCGTCCGGTGGGGTATGAGGCGCTGGAGTTTGCCTGGGTGGCCGATAGCCGCGCTGCCGATCGCGATGACCGCTTCGCACTGATGCTGCTAGGCTACGATCAGGAGGGCAAACGGGCCGATCGCCTCCGCATGGCGCCCACAAAACTCAACATGGATCTCGCCTTCAATCTGACCAACCTGCGCCACCTATCGGGAGAGGGGAAGATGATCTTCGCGCCGGTCGCGCTGAGCCTGACTGAACCCAGCGGTGAGCTAGAGCGCATCGTCGCCCGCACCCTTGAGAGCGTGGAGCGGTTTGATGTCGATATCGATATCGGCGGACGGCTCACCTCCCCACGGCTACGCTTTAGCACCGATCTCGATCGCCAGCTCAGCCAGCGCTTCCGTGCCGAACTGGATGAGCGGCTTAAGCAGTTTGAGGCGGAGCTAAGGGCCGAGATTGACCTTGCGGTGCGCGATCAGCTGGCCCGTGCCGGGGCGAGTGCCGAGGAGATTGCCCTGCTTGAGTCGCTGCTGGCCGGGGAGATAAACGCCTCTGAAGCGCTCCAGGAGGGCATCGGCCAGGAGCTCTCCCGCGAGGCGCTGGAGGCGAAGCTTCAGGCCCGACTGGATCAGGAGCGGGCCGAAATCGAGCAGCAGGCACGCGATCGCGCCGAGCAGGAGCGCCAAAAGGCCGAGGAGGCTGCCCGGCAGCGACAGCAAGAGGAGCGCAGACGACTTGAGCAAGAGGCGCGCGATCGCCTGCGAAACTTCCGCTAATGCGCCTTGTCGCCCTGGCAGCGCTTCTGCTAATCGGCGGCGGGCTCTTTTACTACTGGCTACAAACCGATCGCCCCTGGCAGGAGGAGACCATCGTGCTGGGGCAGTCCTGCGCACTCAGCGGCCCCTCGGCCCAGCTAGGGCGCGGCATGATGGTGGGGGCCAACGCCTACTTCGCCCACACCAACGACCAGGGCGGCGTGCACGATCGGCGTATCGAACTCTACACCCTGGATGATAGCTACGAACCGAAGCTGACCGAGGCCAACACCCGCTATCTGATCGAGGAGGTGGGGGTCTTTGGGCTCTTTGGGTATGTGGGCACCCCCACCACGCAGGCGATTTTAGATCAGGTGGATACCCACCAGCTCCCCTTTATCGCGCCGCTAACCGGCGCACAGCTGCTGCGCACCCCCCCTAGTGACCGCATCGTCAATATCCGATCGGGCTATCAGGAGGAGGCGGAGCAGATTGTGGCGTTTATTCAGCAAAAGGGGCTCTCGCGTGTGGCGGTCTTTTACCAGAATGACATCTATGGGCGCAGCGGATTGGCGGCCGCACGCAGCGCCCTGGGCCGGCACGGTATGCAGCCGGTGGCCGAAGGGAGCTACAACCGCAACACCCTTGCCGTGGGCCACGCCCTCTATGAGATCGCCCCCACCCACCCTGAGGCGGTGATTATGGTGGATGCCTACCGCCCTGGGGCCACCTTTATCCGCCGGATGCGCGAGATCGGCCACGATCAGACCCGCTTTTTTCACCTCTCCTTCGTCAACTCCGACTCTTTAATGCAGGAGCTCTCCATCCAAGAGTCCAAAGGGGTCTATGTCTCACAGGTGGTACCGCCACCGTGGGATAGTCAGCGCCCCATCATCGAGCACTACCAGCAGGTGATGGCCCGCTACTACCCCGATGAGCCCCTTAGCTTCGCCTCGCTGGAGGGGTTTATCGCCGCCAAGGTCACCGTCAAAGCGCTCAAAAAGAGCGGCAAACGGCTCACCCGGCGCGGCTTTTTGCGGGCGATTGCCGAGATAGAGAGCCCCGCTTTGGAGCAGATAGGTTTTTCAGCGCGCACCGATCAGACCACCGGGATTAAGCGGCTCTGGATCACCGCCCGCGAAAACGACCGCATGGTGGTCGTACACGAAGGGATCTGATGCGCGCTCATATACAGCGCTTTTTCGATCGACTCTCTTTGGGGGCTAAGACCCGGCTGATGATTGCGGTGATGATTGTGGCCACCCTGGCCGCCGGAGGGCTTTCGCACCTTCTGCTGGCGGCTTTGAAGCAGGATTACGAGGCGCTTTACGGGCAGCACACTCTACCCATTATCGAGCTGGAGTGGATCAAAGAGGCGTATGCGATCAATGTGCTCGACACCCTGCGGGATATGGAGCAGGGTGTGCTCAAAACCGATCAGGGCCAGGAGGTGATCGCGCTGGCCCGATCGCTTATCGATCGCCACTGGCAGAGCTATCAGAGCACCCTGGAGCGCGCCGTGCCCACCGGTGTGCTGGGGCTGCTCTACCGCGAAACGCTGGATCTCTTTGCCCCCTCACCGCCCGAGGCGCTCTTTGATAGTACCCACCTGATCGCCCAGACCGAAATGCGTATCGATCGGGTCGATCACCTTCTGCAGCTGGTCTCACAAAAGTTTCTACAGAAGGAGACAGAGGCAGCCACGGCCCTCTTTCATGGCGATCTCTACCCGGCAATCAAGTCCGCTGAGACCCATCTGGGCCAACTGATCGACCACCACCTGGAGAGCGCGACCGCCCAGCGGGCGCAGACCGAGCAGTTTTATCAGATCGCCACGCGGATACTGGTGGCGATGGTGGTGGCGATTGTGGCGATCGCCCTTTGGGTGGCGCTGATCATCACCGGCAGCATCCGCACGCTCCACCGCCAGCTCGAAGAGGAGGTGGAGACCAAAACCCGCGCGCTGCGCGATCTCAACGCCCAGCTTGGACGACGGATCGAGCGGGAGGTGAAGAGCTCTTTGGAGAAGGATCGCATCATGTACCAGCAGAGCCGCATGGCCGCCATGGGGGAGATGATCGCCAATATCGCCCATCAGTGGCGCCAGCCGCTCAATGCCTTGAGCCTTCTGATTCAGAGCTTTGGCACCAAACACGATCGCGGCACGCTCGATGGGGCGTTTGTCCATAAACAGGTCACCTCCGGGCTTCGCATCGCAGCACAGATGTCAGAGACCATCGAGAACTTTCGAAACTTCTTTCACCCCAACCGCAAAGCGCAGATGTTTAATCTCCACAGCGCCACCCGCGAAGCGGTCAGGCTGATTGAGGCCTATCTGGCCCAGGATCACATCCGCATAACGCTCTATGAGCGCGGTGAGCTCTGCCTGGAGGGGTTTAGCAACGAGTACGCCCAGGTGCTGCTCAACCTGATCAACAACGCCCGCGATGTCCTGGTCGAGAGCGATCAGCCCAATCGCCAGATCGCCATCTACGCATCCGGCTGCCACCAGGGGGCGCAGCTCTCGGCGCGTATTCAGGTGATCGATAACGGCGGTGGCGTACCCGAGACGATACGCGATCGCATCTTTGAGCCCTACTTCACCACTAAGCACCAGTCTCAGGGTACCGGCATCGGCCTCTACATGTCCAAGCAGATTGTGGAGCAGCAGATGGGGGGCAGTTTGAGTGTTAAGAACATCTGGCATAAAATGGGTGGTAACAAGATGCAACGGTGCGCCCTTTTTAGTATCACACTACCGGCGGCCAAAAGGAGAGATTGTGGATCTGAAGCTACTGACGGAGGCAACGCTTCTTTATGTGGAGGACGAGGCGGATGTCAGGGAGCAGACCACGCTGATCCTTGAGGACTACTTCCACCGCGTGATCGCCGCTAGCGACACCCCCTCGGCCCTCAAGGCGGCACAGAAAGTACCGCCCGATCTGCTCATCACCGATCTGCTGATGCCCGGCGAGAACGGTCTGGCGCTGATCGCTAAAGTGCGATCGCTCTATGGCAACCTGCCCTCTTTAATCACCACCGCCCACACCGACACCCACTATCTGCTCGAAGCGATCGAGCTGGGGGTGGATGGCTACATCCTCAAGCCGCTCAACATCCAGAACCTGCTGGAGTCTGCCCATAAAGCGCTTCTTCCGATCCATCAGAGCCGCGAGCTGGCGCACTACCGCGATCTGATCAATACACTGGGGCTTTTAGTGGGCGGACGAAAGATCGATATTTTGCAGCATATTATCAACCATCTGGATGAAGAGGGGTGTTTTCACGGCTCCTACAGCGACATTATGGCCGCCATCGATGTGAGCAAGCCCACCGTGATTAAGGTGTTTCGCGATCTGATGGAGGCGGGGGCGCTAGAGCGGATCAAAAACGGTCTCTACCGCTTTAAAAGTGAAGGGCTCACCCGGGCCAGGCCGGATCAGCCCACCGACGCCTAGGCGCGCTGAGTAAGCGCCTGCTCCTCAATGCGGGCCTTGATCGACTTATCGATCACAAAAGCGCCAAAGGGAAAGAGGGCCGCCACCATCACCTTCACCGCAAAGCCAAAGCTGATGCGCTTACTGAGCCACACCACCGTTACGATCGCCATTAGCACCATAAAGAGGATGCCGTGGGCCATCCCGGCGTAGGTCACGGCGATGGGGTAGCCCGCCATATACTTCAGCGGCATCGCGATAAAGAGCAGCACCAGCCAGCTAACCCCCTCAGCCAGCGAGATAAGGCGCATCCGAACCATGTTTTTCATCCGAGCTTCCTCTTTTCTGTGATTAAGTGTCGCGCGATTTTGCCCCAGGGCGGCTGACAAACAGCTAGGGTGCAGAATGTAAATTTTATCAATCAGAGAAACTGGCGGCGGTTGTCGATCCGTTTGATATCCTCGAAGCGATCGAGATACTCCAGATAGCAGACCACATATTTTCGGCTTAGCCCCAGGTGGGCTTTGACATTCTGCACCTCGGCATAGCCGTCGCGGCGGATAATCTCGCGTAGCGTCTCCATGGCCCGCTGGAGATTGGTCGCACTCACGAAGAGGTTGTGGGCCAGACGGATCACCTTGTTC
>PWVP01000167.1 GCA_003561815.1 Campylobacterota bacterium
AACTCGACACACTCACCTACGATGAGGCGCTGGGCGATGCGATCAAGGTGATGGATGATACCGCCATCGCCCTGGCCAAAGATAACCGCATTCCCATCGCCGTCTGCAACATGATGGTCGAAGGGAACCTCCTGCGGGTGGTTCAAGGCGATCGCACCCACTGCTCTGTGGTTCAGTAGTATTCAACCTAACACCCTTTAAGGATTTTTTATGTCAGAGAGACTTGAGCAGATTACAGCCGATGCACTCAAAAAGACCGATGGCGATCGCTATCTCCTCTCGGTGGCGGTTGCCCGCCGCGTGAGCCAGCTTCAAAGCGGTGCCGAGCCGCTTGTCGAGGCGGATCTCAAAACCGAAAAGCCGGTCGATGTGGCCCTAAAAGAGATTGCTCAGGGGCTGGTGGAGATTAAACCCCAGATCTGATGCAGGCGCTTCCTTCGCGCTTTGGGCTGATCCACTCCGTTGAGGAGGCCTGGGCGCTTCTTCAGGAGAAGATCGACTCCCCCCGTATCCAGAGCGCCTATGCGCTCGCCTCCGAGGCCCACGCCGGACAGTACCGAAAAAGCGGTGAGCCCTATGTGGTTCATCCGCTTTTAGTGGCGGCGGCGGTGGCCTACTTCGGCGGCGATGAGGCGATGGTGACCGCAGCGGTGCTGCACGATGTGGTTGAGGATACCGACTACACGCTCGAGCAGGTGCGTGAGCGCTTCGGCGGCGATGTGGCGGTGCTGGTCGATGGCCTGACCAAGATCGATCGCATTCGCCAGGAGAATCTGCTCCCCTCGGATCGAATCGATGAGAAGCTGGTTCAGTCCGCGCTCACCTTCCGCAAGATGCTGATCGCCTCCATTAAAGATGTGCGCGTACTGGTGATCAAGCTCTGCGATCGGCTCCACAACCTGCTGACTCTAAGCGCGCTTCCGCCGGCCAAGCAGCGTCGCATCGCCGAAGAGACACTGGTGGTTTACGCCCCGGTGGCCCACCGACTGGGCATTAGCCGCCTGAAAAACATCCTCGAAGATCGCAGCTTCGCCACCATCTTCCCTGAGGATTATGAGCGGATCGATCACTACATCAAGAGCCACGAGCAGTCACTGCAGCTGGGGCTCAACCGCTTTATCTCCGAGGTGAAGTCCCTGCTGGAGCAGGAGGGGCTGGATCCTGAGGGGTTTGAGATCCGATCGCGCATCAAACACCACTACTCCATCTACGCCAAGATGCAGCGCAAAGGGGTGAGTGTCGATGAGGTGCTCGATCTGATGGCGATGCGGATTTTGGTGCGAACCCCCCAGGAGTGCTACCGGGTGCTCGGGCTGCTGCACACCCGCTACAAGCCGCTCATTGCACGCTTTAAGGACTATATCGCGCTGCCCAAAGAGAACGGCTATCAGACCCTGCATACCACCCTGTTTCATGAGAGCGGCATCTATGAGGTGCAGATTCGTACCTTTAGTATGCACAACACCGCCGAGTATGGAATCGCGGCGCACTGGCAGTATAAGTCCGGCGCGCTCAGCCCCCGGCTGGAGTGGCTCGAGGCGATGCAGTACAGCGGGGAAAATCCGCTCGATTTTTATGAGCTGGCTAAAAACGACCTCTACAGCGAGGAGGTGGTGGTCTACTCCCCACAGGGCAAAACCTACACCCTGCCGCGGGGGGCGACGGCGCTGGACTTTGCCTTTGCGGTCCACACCGAAGTGGGGCTCAACGCCACCGGCGCGCTTATCAACGGCATCGCCCGCCCGCTTCTAAGCGAGGTGAAGACCGGCGAGATGATTGAGATTGAGGTGGGAAATGAGCCGGTGCTGCGCTGCAGCTGGCTGGAAGCACTTAAAACCTCCAAAGCCAAAAACCACATGCGCCATGAGTGCAACCACCGTCTGCGCGAAATCGATCGCCTCAGCGCGCTCAACATCCTGGGCTTCTACACCGGCGAGGAGCGCGCGACGATCCAGCAGTGGCTGGAGCTCAACGGCTACGGCGAGTCACTGCACAAGGTAACGGGCGAGAACCACCTGCTAGAGGAGATTCTGGTGCGCTATCACAAGGCGCGCGGGCGGCTCTTTGCTAAATTTGCCGCCAAACCACGCCGCTACCGGCTCGATAATCTGGAGATCGACTCCCCTAAGGCGGTCAATGAGGTGGTCTTTGATCCCTGCTGTCACCCGAAGTTTGGCGATGCGATCGTGCTTTTTTACTATAAGAGAGGAAAGGCTATAATCCACCATAAACAGTGCGAAAAAGCCTACCGTAAGCTTCAGCAGGGGGATCCGGTTCTTAAGGCCTCCTGGGTGGGCGATCGCGTCGGACTTTACCGTTTGGTGGTCAATCTCGAAAACCGCCGTGGCGCGCTAGCGGAGCTGGTGGGTTTTCTCTCCCGCCAGAACATCAATATCGCCACCCTCTCGCTGGGAAAAGCGGGGCTGGATCTGCCCAGCTGGTGTGAGGTGGTGGCTGAGTGTGATCTCACTCGGGTACAGCGGGTGCGCGGACGGATTGAGAAGCGGTTTTCGCTGGTGGAGTTTGCCCCGGCGGATGATAACTACAGATAAAGAGGAGTGATGGTTCAAGAGGCGTTGCGCGAGATAAAGCGGGGATCGGGCGAGCTGATCGATGAGGCGCGGCTGCTCGATCGGCTAAAGGGGTGGTTTGAGCGCGGTGAGCACTGGACGCTCAAGGCGGGCTTTGACCCCACCGCACCGGATCTGCATCTGGGCCACACGGTGCTGCTTTCCAAGCTGGCGATCGCCCAGCGCTACGGCGCGCGCATTCAGTTTCTGATCGGCGACTTTACCGCTACCATCGGCGATCCCACCGGCAAAAACGAGACGCGCAAGCCCCTGACCCGCGATGAGGTGCTCCTCAACGCAAAAACCTACGAAGAGCAGGTCTTTAAGATCCTCGATCCGGCTAAAACCGATCTCGTTTTTAACAGCCACTGGCTAAAGGATCTGGGCGCGGGCGGCATCATCGCACTCGCCTCTTTGAGCAGTGTGGCGCGGATGCTCGAGCGCGACGACTTTGAGAAGCGCTACCGCAACCAGACCCCGATCGCCATCAGTGAGTTCCTCTATCCGCTTTTGCAGGGGTATGACAGTGTGCACCTTAAGAGCGACATGGAGCTTGGCGGCAACGATCAGAAGTTCAATCTCCTGATGGGCCGCCAGCTTCAAGGCGCCTATAACCAGCCCCGCCAGGCGGTGATGACCATGCCGCTTTTAGAGGGGCTCGATGGCGTGCAGAAGATGAGCAAAAGCCTCAATAACTATGTCGGCGTCACGGAGGCGCCCGAGGAGATGTACGGCAAGATCCTGAGCATTAGCGATGAGCAGATGTGGCGCTGGTATGAGCTGCTTAGCTTTCGCACACTAGAGGAGATCAGCGCGCTAAAAAGTGGTGTCGCAAGCGCAGAGGTGCACCCTAAAAAAGCCAAAGAGTCCCTCGCGCTGGAGCTGGTGACACGCTACCACGGTGAGGCGGCGGCTCAGGCGGCTCAGGCGCACTTTGAGCGGGTACACACCCAAAAGGCGCTGCCCGATGAGATGCCGACATTTCATTTTGGCGAACCGATCTGGATCGGCAAGGCGTTTTTGGAGGCGAAGCTGATTAACTCCACCTCCGAGCTTCGCCGCATGATTGATCAAAAGGGTGTTAGAATAGACTCGAAGGTTATCGAGGATTTCAAAACCGAACTACAAGAGGGGGAGTTTGTCTGCCAGGTCGGCAAGCGCAGATTTGCCCGGATTAGGATTGGCGCGTGAGTTTTGCTTCTGTAAAAATCGGAAAACACACCATCAGGCACCCCATCATCCAGGGGGGCATGGGGCTGGGGATCAGCTGGGATCAGCTCGCTGGAAGTGTTTCAGACGCCGGTGGTCTAGGGGTGATCAGTGCGGTGGGAACCGGCTACTACAAGCAGCGCCAGTTTGCCAAGAAACTCTCCTACAACCGTCCGGCGGAGGCCGAAGCGTTCTACTGCCGCGAAGCGTTGATCGATATCTTTAAAGAGGCGCGTAAAATCTGTGACGATGCGCCGCTGGGGGTGAACATCCTCTTTGCGATCAGCGACTACGGTCGCGTGGTGCGTGACGCCTGTGAGGCGGGGGCGGATATTATCATCACCGGTGCGGGGCTGCCGATGAATATGCCCGAGTTTACCGTGGACTTCCCCGATGTGGCGCTGGTGCCGATCGTCTCCTCGCCAAAGGCGCTCCGACTGATCGCCAAACGGTGGAAGCAGCGCTATAACCGCATACCCGATGCGGTGATTTTGGAGGGGCCGCTCTCGGGGGGTCACCAGGGCTTCACCTACGAGCAGTGTCTCGATCCGGCCTATCAGCTGGAGAATCTTGTCAAGCCGGTGGTGGAGGAGGCGAAAAAGCTGGGTGATGTGCCGGTGTTTGCCGCAGGGGGCATCTGGGATCGAGACGATATCGCCCGGATGATCGCCCTGGGTGCTGCGGGGGTGCAGATCGGTACGCGCTTTATCGGCACCCATGAGTGCGACGCCCCTTTGATGTTTAAAGAGCTTCTGCTTAAGACCACCGAGAGCCAGATTGAGCTGCTCAAATCCCCGGTGGGCTACCCCGCCCGTGGGGTGCGCACCCCTCTGATCGATGCGGTGGATCGACGCCAGGGGCCGCCGATTCGCTGTGTGAGCAACTGTGTGATCCCCTGCAATCGGGGCGAAGAGGCGCGGGCGGTGGGCTACTGCATCGCCGATCGCCTCTCGGACGCCTATGAGGGGGATTACGAGCATGGACTCTTCTTTACCGGTTCCAACGGCTACCGGCTCGATGAGATTATCAGCGTGGAGGCGCTGATGCAAAAGCTGGTTCATGGAGAGCAGGGTTAGCCTGATCCGCCCTCTGATCGCCCTTTGGCTCCTGGCGAGTCTGGGGTGGGCAAGCGGTCTGAGTATTCAAGATCAGCGCCTCTCCTCCGATCGACTGGAGGTGATCTTGAACGGATCGATCACCAGTGCGGATTACCGGACCTTTTATCTCAGTGGAGAGGATGGCCTCTTTCGCCGCGTCATCGATGTCAAAGCGGACTACCCCCAGCGCTTTTTTAATGTCACCGGGACTGCGCCCGTTGGGGTGCGAATCGGCCAGTTTGATCCCAGAACCGCCCGGATTGTGCTCTATCATCCCCGCGCTTTTAATATCAGTGTCAAAACCGACCAGAACCGCCTGATTGTCGATATCGATGCGGGCAACCTGCCGGTCTACACCCCCGAAGGCGCCCGCTCCAGCCGTACGAGCGCGCCAGCACCCACGCCAGCGCCGCAGTTTGAGCGCTACCAGCCAACGGTGGTGATCGATCCCGGCCACGGGGGGCGCGATAGCGGTGCCAGCTATGGCGGGGTGCGGGAGAAGGATGTGGTCTTAAAGGTCTCTAAGCTGGTGGAGCGTAGACTCAAGGAGCGCGGCATGAAGGTGGTGATGACGCGGTCAAGCGATCGCCATGTGCCTTTAGAGGATCGCACCACGATCGCCAATCGGGCCAATGCCGATGTCTTTGTCTCAATCCACGCCAACGCCCATCCGATGAACACCCGCTTAGAGGGGCTGGAGACCTACTTCCTCTCGCCGGCTCGAAGCGATCGGGCTAAAGAGGTGGCCGCCTTAGAGAATAGTGTGGTGATGGATCAGATGACCGCCTTCTCGCAGGAGACCTTCTTAAATCTGCTCAACCGCGAACTGGTGGTCGCCTCCAATAAGCTGGCCATCGATGTGCAGCGGGGGATGCTTTTAAGTGTGCGTGAGGAGTTTGAGACGGTTAAGGATAACGGGGTGCGCGAGGGGCCCTTCTGGGTTCTGGTGGGCGCACAGATGCCCGCCGTTTTGGTGGAGCTGGGCTATTTGACCAACAGTGCCGATCGAAGGCGGCTGGTCAATCGAAGCTATCAGGAGCGCGCAGCGATCGGGATTTCCGATGGGATTGAGGACTTTATTTTAAATCAAATGGGAGGTCGATGAGGCTTTTAGTGGTAACGGGCATGTTGGTGACACTGCTCTTTTCAGAGCAGCTAAGAGTGGATCAGGGCAATTTCAGCGGGCAGCTGGTTGGGTTTGAGGGGGGCAAGGTGCTCTTTGAGACCGGGTTTTCGCAGATGCTTCGGGTCGATCCCGCTACAGTGATCGAGCTGGAAGGGTCGCGGCAGATGCATCTTCGCACCCAAAACGATCTCATCTACACCGGGGTTCCGACCCTGGGGCGTGAGGGGGTGAGTATCGGCGGTGAGCAGATTGCTTACGGTGATATCTACCGGATGCAGCCGCTTGAGAAGCTCAAAAAGCTGCGCCAGGAGGGGTATGTGGATCTGGGCTTTCATGAGGTGCGCGGCAACACCCGATCGACAAGTAGCAGCGTCGATGCGGGCACTACTTTGCGTCAGGATATCCACCGCCACACCCTGCGCGCAAGCCTCTCTAAGCAAAAAAGCGAGGGCGAGACGATCGAAGATCGCCAGAGCTACCGCTATCAGTATGACCGCTTTGTGGGGGTGCGCTGGTACCTCTATGGCACTCTCGCCTACAGCAGCGATGAGGCGATTGAACTCAGAAGCCGTCAGGAGGCGGGCCTGGGAGCGGGCCACCAGTTTATCGATAGCGACACCACAGCGGTATCACTCAGCCTGGGTGCCAACCGCGTCTGGGAGCGCTACTATAGCGTGAGCACCCAGAGCGACACCGCAGCACTTCTGGCGATGAGCTTTGCCCATAGGGTTTTGGAGGGGCGGATCGCCCTTTTTCATGAGAATGAGACCCTCTTTTTTCCCGATCGGGATGATGATTACCGGCTGGTTGCCCGCACCGGGATGCGGGTGGGGATGGCCGAAGGGCTCACCGCTTCGGTGCAGCACCGCGACGAGATTCGTCGCCATGTGCCCGCTGGTACCAAAGATCACGATCGCGCCTTAACGGTGGCGCTGGGGTACCGCTGGTAGCATCCCTGAAAGTTTAGATTCGGTATAGTCAGCAGATGCGGAGTGTACTCTTTACCGATCTGGACGGCACCCTACTTGATCACCACACCTACCGCCACGATGCGGCCAGCGGGTGGCTTAAGCGGCTTCAGGCTGCCGGAGTACCCGTGGTGATCAATACCAGCAAGACCTTTCATGAGGTGCGCGCCCTTCAAGAGGCGCTTGAGATAAGCGCCCCCTTTGGGGTGGAAAACGGTGGAGCCATCTACTACCCGCCGGGAACCGCTTCGCATCTGCCCGACTCGCAGGAGGGGTGGAGCTGTGAGGTGCTCGGTGCCGATGCCGATACGCTTCTGGCCTTTTTGGAGGCCAACCAATCCACCCTCCAGAACACGCCATTAAGCACCCTAAGCGATAGAGAGATTGTTCAAAAGACCGGTCTGCGCCCCGAACAGGCGGCATCGGCTAAAACTCGCCACTACTCACAGCCCTTTTTGATCCAGGGTGGTGACCTGCTGCGCTTTAAAGAGAGGGCGGCCCAGGCGGGGCTGGGGCTGCTCCAGGGGGGGCGCTTCTGGCATCTGGTGGCGGCCCATCAAAACAAAGGGGAGGTGCTTCGACGGGTCACGGCGCACTACACCCGGCGGTGGGGCGAGGCGCCTAAAAGCATCGCGCTGGGCGATAGTGCCAACGACTTTGCCATGCTCGACGCCGCCGATATCGCGGTGCTGGTGGCTCGCCCCGATGGAGGACACGCCCCCTATGAGCGCGCCGCGTGCCGCCGCATGGAGGGTATCGGCCCGGTCGGTTGGGCCGAAGCGATCGAGCAGCTTGCGAAAGAGGGAGCGATCGATGCGTGAAGTGGCTGAAGAGATCTGGCACCAGGCGATCGAGGCGGTAGAGCCCGGGCGGCTGGTTCGAGCGCACCTGGCGAACAATCCCATCCCCGATGGCCGTGTGGCGGTTTTTGCGGTGGGTAAAGCGGCGCTACCGATGGCGCGTGCGGCTGTCGCCGAACTGGGCGATCGCTTGGCAGGCGGGGTGGTGGTGACCAACCAAAAGGGGCAGCTGCCACCGCTGAAGGTGTGCCACTCAGCCCACCCCATCCCCGACGCGCGAAGCCTGGCTGCAGCCGATACCATGCTAGAACAGCTAGCCCGTCTGGAGTGTGACCGGGTGCTCTTTTTGCTCTCTGGCGGCGCATCGGCTCTGCTGGAGCGCCCCGCATCGGGCATCACACTTGAGCAGATGCAGCAGAGTGTGCAGGCGCTCTTGGCGTGCGGTGCGCCGATCGAGGCGATCAACTGTGTGCGCAAACACCTCTCACAGATCAAAGGCGGGCGTCTG
The DNA here is from genome assembly GCA_003561815.1 of Campylobacterota bacterium. Classification (GTDB taxonomy): domain Bacteria; phylum Campylobacterota; class Campylobacteria; order Campylobacterales; family SZUA-545; genus CSSED11-302. Next base: position 8,279 of record PWVP01000167.1, read on the forward strand.
GCCCAGGCGATCGCCACCCCGACGGATGTGCTGGTGATGAGCGATGTGATCGGAGATGATCTGGAGGCGATCGGCTCTGCGCCCCTCTATTTCGATCGCAGCAGCTTTCAGGATGCGGTGGCGGTTATCCAGCGCTATGGAGCCCATCTGCCCGAAGCGGCACTGAACCATCTGCAAAAGGGGGCGCGCGGCGAGCTGGAGGAGACCCCTAAAGCGCCGCTGGAACACATTCGTCACCACCTTATCGGCACCAATCAGATCGCCCTTAAAGCAGCCACTCAAGCGGCCCAAAACGCCGGCTTTAGGCCGCTGATTTTAACCGATCGGCTTGAGGCGGAGGCGGTAGAGGCCGGGCGGGTGCTCGCCTCCATCGCCAAAGGGGCTCAAAGCGGTCTGATGGGTGCTGTGCCGCTTGCGCTGATTGTGGGGGGCGAGTGTACCGTTACCCTCAAAGGAGAGGGGCGCGGCGGACGCAATCAGGAGATGGCCCTGGGTGCCTTGATGGCACTTGGGGATCAAGAGGGGATCGCGCTTGCTTTTGGTGGCAGTGACGGGATCGATGGCCGCTCCCACGCAGCGGGCGCAGCGGTTGATAGCGCCATCTTCCAGGCCGCGCAAAATAAGGGGCTCGATGCGGCCCGCTTCTTAAAAGAGAACAACACCACCGCCTTTTTTGAGGCTTCCGGTGGTTTGATAGTGACCGGCCCGAGTGGTACCAATGTGATGGATGTGGGTATCATACTCATTAAGGAAGAGGGCGCCTAGCCCGTCTGAAAGGATAGAAATGAAACTCGGAAGATTTTATACGGCGCTGCGAGAGCCCGATCAGCGTCAGCTGGAGCGGTTGGGCCAGGTGGATATTGTGGTGGGGATCCCCTGCTACTACAGCGCGGAGAGTGTCGCCTATGTGATCGAGACAGTCGCCCGTGGGCTGGAGGAGTTCTACCCCGATAGGCGCGCACTGATTCTTGTCAGTGATGGCGGCTCCACGGATGACACCCGCGAGGTGGCCGAGGCGGTGGAGGTGACCGCTTTTAATGTCAAAAAGATGGTCAGCATCTATCGCGGCCTGCCGGGCAAAGGGACCGCCTTTCGACTGATCTTTGAGGCGGCGGCTTTTCTGAATGCCAAGGGGTTGGCCCTCTTTGATTCGGATCTCAAGTCGATTACACCGGAGTGGGTGGAGCATATTTTGACCCCGGTTTTAGAGCAGGAGTACGACTTCGTCGCGCCGGATTATAAGCGCTACAAGTTTGATGGCACCATCACCAACACCATCACCTACAACCTCACCCGTGCACTTTATGGCGTAAAGATCCGTCAGCCCATTGGCGGCGATTTCGGGGTCTCGCCGGCACTGGTGAAGTTCTATCTTACCCAGGATATCTGGGATAGCGATGTGGCGAAGTTTGGGATTGACATCTGGATGACCACCCGGGCGATTGTCAACAACTTCAAAATCTGCCAGGCGCGGCTGGGGGTGAAGGTGCATGGCGAAAAGGATCCGGCCGAGGATCTCTCCCCGATGTTCTATCAGGTGGTGGGCACCATCTTTCAGATGATGGAGATGGATGTGGAGTTCTGGATGAGTCAGCCGGAGCTAAGGGAGGTGCCCACCTACGGCAAATATGTGGGCAGCGAGCCGCCGGCATTTGAGGTGAGCAAAGCGCCACTGATTGAGTATTTTAAGACCGGGTTTAGCAACTTCGGTGCGCTCTGGCGGGAGCACCTGGCCCCTGAGGAGTATGAGGCGGTAGCCGCCCTGGCAGCCAGTGAGGATGAGGAGAGCTTCTATCTCGATCCCAAAACCTGGGTGCGGATTGTCTACCGCTACGCCTGGATCTTTCACAACACCGATCGGCAGCGGCGCAAGATTGTGAGCACCCTGATTCCGATCTACAACGCCCGTGTGGCCTCACTGATGACCGCCCTTGGCGATCCCGCCACCGATGCGGAGGCCTACTTTGAGAAGCAGGCGCAGATCTTTGAGCAGCAGCGCCCCTGGTTGGTGGAGCTTTGGCACAGCCAGCCTGAGGAGGCGTAGATGTCAGACTTTTTCCAAAACGGCACCATCACCACGATTCAGAAGGTGCGCGATCGCCCCCTAAATGAGCTGGAGGCGGAGCTGGAGGAGTTCTCCCAAAACCGCCAGATTGTGCTGCTTTTGCCCGCACTCTACTCGGAGTTTGAGTCGGCGGCGATGCCGCGTATTATCGAAGAGCTCAAGGATGTGCGCTATCTCAACCGGATCGTACTGGGTCTTGATCGCGCCGATCGGGAGCAGTTTATCCGGGTTAAAAAGATCATGTCCGAGATCGAAACCCCCGTGGATGTGGTCTGGAATGATGGCCCGCGGATGGAGGCGCTCTATCAGGAGCTCTCCGATGCCGGTTTTGATGTGAGCATTCGGGGTAAAGGGCGCACGGTCTGGATGGCACTGGGCTACATCCTGGCCGATAAGGACGCCTACGCGATTGCGCTGCACGATTGCGATATCGTCAACTATGAGCGCGAACTCTTAGCGCGCCTGGTCTATCCGGTGGTCTCGCCCAAGCTTGACTTCGAGTTCTCCAAAGGCTACTACGCCCGGGTCAGCCACAAGCTCTACGGGCGGGTGACGCGGCTTTATTACACCCCGCTGGTGCGATCGCTGGCGATGATTCTGGGGCGCAACGACTTTTTGGACTTTCTGGATAGCTTTCGCTATGCCCTCTCCGGGGAGTTTGCTTTCGTGCGATCGCTCGCGCGCGGGGTGCAGATCTCGCCCACCTGGGGGCTGGAGGTCTCCATGCTCTCAGAGGTGTACCATAAAAGCAACAACGCCCGCATCTGCCAAAGCGAGCTGATGGAGAGTTATGAGCACAAGCATCAGGTGCTTAAAAAGGGGAGCCTCGATGAGGGTCTGGTGCGCATGGCGGGCGATATCGCCAAGGCGCTCTTTCGGGTGATGAGCCAGGATGGCGTGGTGATGAGTGATGCCTTTTTCCGCACGCTTTTGACCACCTATCTGCAGGAGGCCAGAAGCGCGGTAAACAAATACAGCGCCCTCTCGATGCTCAATGGCCTGGAGTACGATCGCCACGGCGAAGTGGGGGCGGTTGAGGCGTTTGTGGAGGCGATCCGTAAAGCCACAGCGGAGTTTGTCGAAGATCCCATCGGGATCCCGCTACTGCCAGCCTGGGTCCGTATCCGTGCGGCACTGCCGGAGTTTTCTGATCGGCTTCAAGAGGCGGTGAGGCTGGATAATCAGGAGGTGTCGTGACGCTGCTGGTAATCTTTCCACGGGATCCGAAGGCGGCGATTCTCGCCACACCGGCGATCGAGGCGCTACGCGCCGGGCTCGGGCCGGTGCGCCTGGTGGGTGTCTTCTCCGCCCGTGCGGCGGAGCTTTTTCGCTTTGATGATCGTTTCCATGCGTTGGCGGTGCGCCCCGATGTGAGCGCCCTTTTTGGGTGGGCGGAGATTGGCCGCTTTGTCGCGCAGCTTCAGAGTGAGCACGGCCCCTTTGAGTGGGTGATCAATCTCGATCCGGCCCCCGCCTCCACCTGGCTGACCTGGCGCCTGAGGGCCAACCGCCGCGCCACGCTTAAAAAGGGTGCATTGCCCCCCTTTGGCTGGCAGCAGAAGCTTGCTTGTATGTCCGGTGTACACCACTGCAAGCCGCCGCTGGATCTGGTCGAAGCGATTGTGCAGCACCCCTTTGAGGATCGCCCCAAAATCGCATCGGCGCGGAAGCCCGATGGCAAACTCATCGGTCTCTGTCCCGGTGCGGGGGCGAAGCTGCCCGCCTGGGGGGTGCAGTACTGGGCGGAGTGTGCGCTGAATTTAAGCGATCACGCACCGCTGGCGCTCTTTGTCGATCAGGGGGGTCAGGCTGCGCTGGAGCGGATAGAGTCGGTTCTGCTCTATAACGAGGTGAACCACTTTGAGTGCTACGGCTCAGAGCGATCGCTTCAGGCGCTTTTGGTGGCGATCGGTCGCTTGAGGCTTTTTGTGGGGGAGGATGGCCTGCTTGCGCAGATGGCGATGGCTGTGGGGGTGCCTACTGTTATCATCGACGATCGCGATCAACTTCTGAGCGGCCCCTTTTGTAACGCTGATGCGGTACAGGTGCCCCGCGCGAGCGATCGCGTCTGCGAGGCGGCGCTGTCGCTACTGGCTAAAGGCGCGCTCGATCCAGTCGCAGAGAAGATGGCCTAAGAAGATGTGGCACTCCTGAATCCGTGGCGTGTCGTCACTGGGGGCGATGAGATTCACCCCGCACAGCGGCGCCATCTGGCCACCACCACGGCCGCTAAAGCCGATGGTGTGGCACTTCAGTTCACGCCCGAGTCTAAGGGCGCGAAGCACATTCTCGCTATTGCCACTGGTGGAGAGGCCGATTAGCACATCCTTCTCATGGGCTAACGCCTCCACCTGGCGCTCAAAGATTCGCGCGTAGCCGTAGTCGTTGCCAATCGCTGTGAGGGCTGAGGTGTCGGTGGTCAGGGCGATGGCGGCCAGACCGCGCCGCTCCTGCTTGTAGCGGCCTGTTAGCTCGGCGGCCAGGTGTTGGGCATCAGCAGCGCTGCCACCGTTGCCAAAGAACAGAATCTTCCCCCCTGATTGAAGCGAATCGATACAGCACTCCGCCGCGGCCATCAGATCCGCCTCCAGGGCGGCGACCGCCTCAAAGGTTTTGCGGTGAGCCAGAAGCTCCTTCTGAAAAAGTGATTCCACTAAAAGACCATCCCGATACCGACAAAGGCGGACTCGTTGAACTTATAGTTGCTTGAGGCGCCCATATCAAACTGCAGACTGCGCCAGCCGACATAGACCATGCCCCCATCCATCGGCTCCATGACCGCCTTAAAGCGGTACTCCTCATACTTATCCGCCTCGCCGAAGGTGAGCGCTTTAGGGGCGAAGCCAACGGTGGCCTGAATGTGGGTGCGCAGTACGATGGGAAGGGTGTAGTTAACCCCCACATGGACCGGGACAGCCACAATGTTCTCATTGCTTCCGCCGACGCGAACGCGGGTGGCAGAGCCTTTAAAGCCGATCATCGCCCCCAGCCCGGGAACCGGGGTGAGCCCCATGGCGTAGATGTAGCCGCTGAGCATATACTGGCTCTTGTCAAACTCATCATCGCCACTGAGAAACTCGGCGCCCATAAAGGAGCGGCTGTTGCCCTGCAGCGGGCGGGTGTGCTCGTAGTTGAGCTCCAGATCGGTGCTGTTGAGGTTGAGTGAGACCATGCTGTCGCTGGCCATTAGCGGAAGGGTGAAGAGCATAGCGAAGATAAGAATCTTTTTCACGATTTTTCCTTTTGGGTGTGAATTTTTGAGATGGTGTGGGTGGTGGAGCGGCCATCGACCAGATCGATGAGCTCTACCTGCTTAGCGTGTTCGCTACCGACGACCACTTTGCCCTCATAATCGGCCCCTTTGGTCAGAAGTGTAGGCTTTAAAGCGGCAATCACCTCCAGGGGTGTATCGGCATCGAAAATCACCACATAGTCCACAAACTCCAGTGCGGCCAATAAAAGGGCGCGATCCTCCTCACAGACGATAGGCCGCTCATCGCCCTTCAGGCGGCGTACGCTCGCGTCGCTATTGAGTCCGACGATGAGTCGATCCCCCCGGCGGCGGCTGGCTTTGAGGTACTCCACATGGCCCCGGTGGAGCAGATCGAAGCAGCCGTTGGTAAAGACCACCCGCTTGCCCGCTGATTTGAGATCGGCGACGATCGGCACCAGTTCGCTTAAGGGCTTGATCTTTTGCGCCTCGCTCATAAAGTGAAGCGACTGATCGTAGGCGATCACCTCCTCTAAAGTGGCGGTGGCGCTGCCGAGTTTGCCCACCACCACAGCAGCAGCGGTGTTGGCCAGATGGGCCGCTTCGGCCAGTTTCAGTCCGCCAGAGAGCCCTACACTCAGCGCTGCGAGCACCGTATCGCCCGCACCGGTGACATCAAACACCTCTTTGGCTTTGGCCTCCACCAGGCTCATCCCCTCAGGCCCAAAGATCGCCATACCCGCCTCTGAGAGGGTGATCACGGCGTACGCGAGATCGTTTTTCTCGCGCAGCTCTTTGCCCGCCTGCTCCACCTGCGCCATGCTTTTTAGGGTGTAGCCCACCGCTTCGCCCGCCTCCTTGCGGTTGGGGGTGATGAGGGTGGCGCCGCGGTATTTGGTGTAGTCGCGCCCTTTAGGGTCGATCAAAACCGGCCTGTTAAGTGCGCGCGCACTTTCGATGATGTGGCGGGTGAGGGTAGGGGTCAAGACCCCTTTGCCATAATCGGAGAGCAGACAGAGGTCGACACACTCAAGCGCTTGAGTGACCGCCGCTGCCAGCGCCTCTTCGCTCGATGGGCTGATGGGCTCCTGGCTCTCCCAGTCAAAGCGCACCACCTGTTGATGGGTGGCCATCAGGCGGCTCTTTTTGGCGGTTTTGCGCCCGCTCTGGCGAACGAGCAGGGCCTGTTCGACTCCGGCTTTTTGGAGCATCTGCTCGAGCTCATGGCCGCTCTCATCCTCGCCGATCACGGAGGCGACCTGCGCTTTAGCCCCCAGGCTGATCAGGTTGGCGATCACATTGCCCGCACCGCCTAGAACACTGCTGGTGCGCTCGATCTCCACCACCGGCACCGGCGCTTCGGGACTGATGCGATCGCTCTTTCCCCAGAGGTAGCTATCAATCATCAGATCCCCCACCACCAGAACCCTGGGCGCGCTTTTTTGTAGCCGGATCATCCCTCTTTAATCTCCCGCCAGATCGCTTCGATCGCAGGGGCGTACGCCTCAATCCCCCGCTCCAGATTGAAGTTGGGCGCGTAGCCGAGCCCCTTTTGGGTCCACGCCAGCGACGCTTCGGTGTGGTTTTGGTAGAAGGCCCAGGGGTTGTCGATAAACTCCACCTCCACCTCGATCCCCAGCACACGGGTGAGGTTGCCGTAGATCTCATTGAACTGCCGCGCCTCACCGCTGCCGACATTGTAAACGCCGCTCTGGTTGGGTTTAAGGGCGCGCATATTGGCCTGGATCACATCTTCGATATAGACAAAGTCGCGCTTTTGCTCCCCCCATTTAAAGAGCTTGGGCTTTTTGCCCGAGAGCATCTGCAGGCCCAGCTGCAGCACCATGGAGGCGGTTTTGCCCTTATACACCTCCCTGGGGCCGTAGACATTGAAGTAGCGCAGCCCCACGATGGGGATGTCGTGCTTTTGCATATAGCCGGTGGCGAGGTGATCCATCATCAGCTTTGAAAAGCCGTAGATGTTCTCAGGAAACTCCCCTTCGCCCACGCGGTTGGGCGCCGGTGAGTTGCCGTAGGTGCCCGCGCTCGAAGCGTAGACGACCCCCGCTTTATGCCGCACGGCCAGATCGAGGATGTCTTTAAAGGCGTTGGTGTTGATCTCCACCACCAGCTTCTGATCCATCACCGTCGTATCGGAGATGGCCGCCTGGTGGAAGATGTAGTCAAACCGAAAATCCTCCAGCCGCTTAAGCGCTGCCGCATCACCGATACTGCCGGCAATCAGCTCCCCCTTAAAGCCCCAGAGGTTTTTAAAGTGGCCCATCACAAAGGCATCGAAGATGACGATGCGGCACTCGGGGTAGTGCTCCTGGATGTGAAACGCGAGATTGGAGCCGATAAAGCCCGCACCGCCGGTAATCAGGACGGTTTTGCCATTGAGATCGAGATCGGTATAGGTCATGATAAAAAGAGCCTTCTGCGCTTAGATCAGCGCGATTATATCCAAAAGGGTTTTAGCGGTATGGGTGCAGGCCTCATCGCTGCTTTTTTCTTCGCTGCCAAGCAGAATCCGGGTGGGGATGGCTACTTTTTGGGCAGCCTCCAGATCGCTGAGTTTATCACCGATCATCACCGATCGGGCCGGATCGATTCGGCGATCGCTGATCGCTTGCTCAAAAAGCCCTGCTTCGGGTTTGCGGCAGTGACACGCCTCATCGGGGCGGTGGGGGCAGTAGTAGACCCCCCCAATCGGCGCTCCCTTCTCCAAAAGGCGCGCGAGCATCCAGCGACTCAGGCGCTCAAAGTCACTTCGGGTGTAGTAGCCGCGGTTGATACCCGACTGGTTGGTGATGACGATCGGCAGATAGTGGGCCGCTCTGGCCGCTTTGAGCAGCTCGAAGATGCCGGGCATAAACTCAAACTGCTCAGGGGTGTGCACATAGCCGTGATCGCGGTTGATCACACCGTCACGATCGAGAAAGAGAGCTTTGCGTGGTTTTGTGTCGTTTGGTATCGTTTTTTCCATAAAGAGACTCTAGTAGGGTTGATTAAGCTGCCTCCAAGAATGCAGGGGCTAAACTGGTATTTCAATCTTACCCAAAAAGGGATTTGCCATGAAGAAAGTAATTCTTGCTCTGTTTGTAGCTGGTTCTACAGCTCTGTTCGCCGCTCCGGCTTCGTTCAACTCCTGTGTCTCCTGCCACGGTGCTCAGGGTGAGCGTGCCGGTCTGGGTAAAGGCCGCGCTCTTAACGAGATTCCGGCCGCTGAGATGGTGCAGATCATGAAAGAGTACAAAGCGGGCGATCGCAACGAGTACGGCATGGGTGCGCTGATGCGCGGTCAGATGGCCAACATCTCCGAAGCACAGATGGAAGAGATCGCTGAGTTTAGCGGCAAGTAAGCCCGGCTCGCGTCATCGGGGGTCGCCCTTTAGGGGGCGGTCCCTTTTTTTATGCCCCCTGTCGATAGACCGCTTCGATCGCCTCAGCGAAGCGATCGAGCACTACCTTTCGTTTGACCTTCAGAGTCGGTGTGAGCTCACCGCTCTCGATCGCCCAGTTTTGATCGGTTGCCACCACCCGCCGGATTTTAGCGTAGGCGGGAAAATCCTCTAAAAGCTGGTTGCAGTGGCGGATCAGAAACCGCTTCAGGGCCAGCGCTTCAAACGCCTCTGCCTGATGTTCCGGGATCTCAAGCCGTTTGGCCAGGGTGGGCCAGAGATCGGCATTGATCACCAGCAGCGCACCGATAAAGGGCTGCCCCTCACCGAAGATGACCACCTCATCAAGCAGCGGATCGAGCTTGAGGGTGGACTCGATATCGCCGGGCGAGACCTTTTCACCGTTGCTAAGGACCAGGATGTCTTTGATGCGGCCTGTGATGTGGATAAACCCCTCCTCATCGATATGGGCCTGATCGCCGGTGTGAAACCACCCCTGCTCATCGATCGCTGCGCGGGTGGCCTCCTCGTTTCGGTGATAACCCGCCATCACCGCCGGGCCTCTTAGCAGCAGCTCCTGGGTATCCCCCAGCCGCACCTCAAATCCGGGCAGCTTGCGCCCGACACTCTGGGGGCGGTTGGCTTCGGGGAGATTGACGCTGGCCACCGGGGCGGTCTCGGTCAGTCCATACCCCTGCAAAATCGGCACCCCCAGCCCGATAAAGCGCTGCGCCACCGCAAAGGGCAGCGCCGCACCACCACTAAAGGCGAACCGCACCCGTCCGCCGAGCGCGTCGCGCACTTTCTGGGCCACGAGGCGATCGTAGATCGGCCAGAGGAGTCGATCAAGAAGCGCGATCGGCGCGCCGGACTGCTCTGCTTCAAAGCGCCGCCATCCACACTCGACCGCCGCCTCAAAGAGTCGCTTACGCCATGCGGGCCCGGCATCAAGCCGCTCCTGGAGCCGGGCGTAGACCCGCTCGAAGATGCGCGGTACGGCGATAAGCAGGGTGGGGCGGGTCATCTGCATATCTTCCCGCAGGAGCTGAATCGATCGGGCGTGGGCCACGCTGCATCCGGCCATCATGGGCAGGTAGTAGCCCGCCGTGCGCTCCAGCATGTGCGAAAGCGGCAGAAACGATAAGAGCCGATCGTCAGGGTGGCATGTGAAAACCTGCAGACTGGCGTGGGTGTCTGAGAGGATGTTGTGATGCGTCAGGCGCACCCCCTTAGGCTTGCCGGTGGTGCCGGAGGTGTAGACGATGGTGGCTAGATCCTCTGGCGCAAGCGGGTTGGCCGGTAGCGAGGCTTCGGTGTGGGGGGTGAGCCAGTCGCTAATATGCACGAGCAGCGGATCCTCGCTCTCGCCCTGCAATGCGATCACCCGCTGAAGGGAGTGGTAGTCGCTCAGAGCGGGTTTGAGCCGATCGAAGTGGCCCGCGCTGGTCATAAAGAGCACCTTCGCCGCTGCGTGATCGAGGATGTAGGCCATGCTCTCGGCCCGATCGTCCACAAAAAGCGGCACCGTCACCAGCCCCAGCGCGAAGGCGGCCTGATCGGCCAGAACCCACTCGATGGAGTTTCTAAGCGCGATCGCGACCCGATCGCCGGGTGCGAGCTGCTCCTTTTTAAGCGCGGCGACCCAGCGTCCGAGCCACTGGCCCGTCTCGCGCCAGGTGATCTCGCGCCACTGCTGTTCGCCCTCCTCGTATCGGAGGTAGGCGACCGCATCGGGGCTATGGTGCAGACGGTGTTTGAAGAGTCCGTAGAGACTGCCCAGCTCCTGGGGGGTGGCCAGAGGGCGGCTCATCGCTTCTTCTCCTCGGCCTCGCTGGCCTCCTGGGCTGCCTGGAGCCGCTCCTCACGCTCTTTAGCGGCGCGCAGCTCATCTTCGCCATCGAAGAGTGCGCCGGTGCGGAACTTCTCCTCATCATCAAACTGCCCGGTGCGCAGCCCCCACATGAAGGCGGTCAGGCCGATAAGCCCCAGGGTTAAAGAGATGAGCAGCGTCATGGTAAGGGTCAGGGTGGTGGTATCTTCAAACATAGGCGGCTCCTGCTTCAAAGCTGAAGCAATTATACTACCACAAAAGGAGTGAGATGAACCGGTTTATGCAGCTGGCCTACGAAGAGGCGATGAGGGGGATGAACGCCGGTGCGGGCGGGCCCTTTGGTGCGGTGATAGTGCGTGAAGGCGAGGTGATCGCGACTGCACACAATAGCGTGCTGCGCACAAACGATCCCACCATGCACGCTGAGATAGCCGCCATCCGCGCAGCGAGTGCGAAGCTAGGGCGCTTTGATTTAAGCGACTGCGAGCTCTACGCCACCTGCCAACCCTGCCCGATGTGCCAGGGCGCAATCCAGTGGGCACGGCTAAAAAAGGTCTACTATGGCGCGAGCGCCGAGGATGCCGCGCAGGGCGGCTTCGACGACGCGGCTTTTCATGCTAACCCACCGACGATGGAGGCGGTGGATAGTGATGAGATGCGGGGGCTTTTTAGCCTCTGGCTACAAAAGCCTGATCGGCAGGGGTATTAGCCTAGAGGCCTAGCTTGAGCTTGCCGGTGGCGTACTGGTGGACCAGCGAAGAGATGATGCTCTGATAGGGGATGCCGCTTTCGCGGGCCCGCTCTTTAATAGCCGCGATATCGTTCAGGTTTAGCCGGATGGTGATGTTTTTGGAGCGGGGGTGCTGCGATCGGGCTGTCTCTTTGGCCAAGGCGATCTCTTCATCGGCATTTTCGCTGCGCTTAAGCGTGCCCGCCTCGTAGGCATCAAGAATCTCTTGTTCTTCAGTGTCAAACATGAGCATCCTTGTAAATCCTCTGACCGGGGTAGCGTTCCTGGTTTGGGTGATCGTAGGTGTCCAGAAGGCCTCCTTCGGCTATGGCTACCACGATCTCCCCAAAACCGACTCCCCTGTTCTCCAGCAACCATCGGCACTTTTCTGACGACCAATTATACATATATTGCATGATATTCGAGTCTGTATAAAAAGTTTCTGATTCGCCTGGTTTGCTTAAATCTTTCGTTTAATCACTCTTTAGTTAGTTAGCGCCCCAAACTTTCTGTAAAAACACACCTAAAGCACATCCAAGCGCGACAGGCCACCTCTGTTACTCTTTACGGACTTCAACCACGAATACGAAAGGAGTCAGAAATGACCTGCCACACTCAGAATCATAACGAAAAATCCTCTGCTATGGAGCTGATCATGGCCCACGGGCTGGAGGGGTTACCAGATGCCATAGCCGCTTTGATCAATGAAGCGATGCGGCTGGAGCGGATCCACCATCTGGAGGCGGACGCCTATGAAAGAAGCGAAAAGCGTAGAGGCTACGCCAACGGCTACAAACCCCGGGGTCTAAAAACCCGCATGGGGCAGCTGGATCTCAGGGTGCCTCAGGTTAGAGAAGGCGGGTTCTACCCCAGCTCTTTAGAAAAGGGTATCCGTTCCGAACGGGCCCTAAAGCTGGCGCTGGCGGAGATGTATGTTTCGGGGGTCTCCACCCGTAAAGTGGCCCGCATCACTGAAGAGCTCTGCGGGTTTGAGGTGAGTTCATCGGAGGTCTCCCGCTGTGCAGCCTTACTGGACGATCAGCTCTCAAGCTGGCGTCAGCGACCCTTGGGGGATTATCCCTATGTGGTGCTCGATGCCCGCTATGAATCGATCCGGCACGGCGGCAGCGTGGTGGATGCAGCGGTCTTGCTGGCACTGGGTGTAAGAAGGGATGGCAAGCGGGAGCTTTTAGGGGTATCGGTGGCTCTTTCTGAAGCGGAAGTGCATTGGCGGAACTTCCTTGCCGAACTCAAGGACCGGGGGCTGCACGGGATCAGGTTGCTGGTTTCCGATGATCACGCGGGACT
>PWVP01000032.1 GCA_003561815.1 Campylobacterota bacterium
CCGCCACCTCCTGTAGCGTCGGAATATCTTTGCTGCCGAGATACCCCATGCTAGAGCGCACACCGCCGATGAGTTGATGGATCACATCCCCCACACGGCCACGGTAGGGCACGCGCCCCTCGATCCCTTCGGGCACCAGTTTATCGGCTGCGGTACCCTCCTGGAAGTAGCGATCGGTGCTCCCCTTTTGCATCGCCCCCAGGCTGCCCATGCCGCGGTAGTTTTTGTACTGACGCCCCTGGAACATAATGGTCTCGCCCGGCGACTCCTCAGTACCCGCCAGCAAAGAGCCGATCATTACGCAGCTCGCGCCAGCGGCCAGCGCTTTGGCCACATCGCCACTATATTTGATGCCGCCATCGGCGATGATGGGAACACCGTGCTTTTTGGCTACCGAAGCGCACTCGTCGATAGCGCTCAGCTGCGGCATACCCACCCCTGCCACAATCCGCGTGGTGCAGATACTTCCGGGTCCGATGCCTACTTTGACGCCATCGGCGCCCGCTTCGATCAACGCCTGGGCCCCTTCGGCGGTGGCCACATTGCCGGCAATCACATCGACCGCGAGCTTCTCTTTGATTTTGCGGATGGTCTCAAGCACCCCCTGGCTGTGGCCGTGGGCTGAGTCGAGCACCAGCAGATCGACCCCCGCTTTGACCAGCGACTCGGCGCGCTCGATCTGGCCGACACCGATCGCAGCCCCCACCCGCAGGCGGCCAAAGTCATCTTTGTTGGCGTTGGGGTACTCTTTTTTCTTTTTGATATCTTTGATGGTGATGAGCCCTTTTAGGAACCCCTTCTCATCGACGATGGGCAGCTTCTCGATCTTGTTCTGGTGCATGATGTCAGCCGCCTCCTCGAGGCTGGTGCCGACTTTTGCGGTGATGAGCGGTGCGCGGGTCATGACCGACTCAACCGCCTTATCCATCTTGGTCTCAAAGCGCATGTCGCGGTTGGTCAAGATCCCCACCAGCTTGTCGTGATCGTCAATCACCGGCACACCGGAGATGCGGTATTCGCGCATAATCTCCTCGGCCTCACCCAGAGTGGCATCGGGCTTGATGTAGATGGGATCGAGGATGACGCCGCTCTCTGACTTTTTGACCCGCACAATCTCGGTGGTCTGGGTGGCGATATCCATGTTTTTATGCACAATACCGATCCCCCCCAGGCGCGCCATGGCGATCGCGGCGCGGTGTTCGGTCACCGTATCCATGGCAGCGGAGATAAAGGGGACATTCAGCGGGATATGGCGGGTGACGCGGGTGGCGATATCGACCTCTTTGGGTAAAATCTCCGAGTGGCGGGGCACCAGAAGAAGATCATCAAAAGTGTAAGCGCGTTTTCGGATATTCAGACTCACGATTTGCTCCTTTTTAGCTTAGGGCATTTTCCAGAGCGTACGCTCCGGCAAAGAGGGTCTCTTCATCAAAGGCTTTGGCAATCAGCTGCGCCCCCACGGGCAGGCCGCTGCTTGTGCCAGCCGGGACGCTGATGGCTGGCAGTCCGGCGAGATTGATGGAGATCGTAAAGATATCGCTCAGGTACATCTGTAGCGGGTCCTTTTTGCTCCCGAACTCAAAGGCCGGGGCGGCCGAGACCGGCGTAAAGAGCAGATCGGCGTGCTCAAAGAGCTTGGCGTACTCGGCGGTGATCAGGCTGCGCACCTGCTGCGCTTTTCGGTAGTAGGCGTCGTAGTAGCCTGAGGAGAGCACAAAAGCCCCCAGTAAAATCCGCCGCTTCACCTCGGCGCCAAACCCTTCGCTCCGGCTCTTTTCGTACTGCTCTTTTAGGGTGCTCGCCTCGGCGCGGTAGCCGTAGCGCACCCCATCAAAGCGGGCAAGGTTGGCGCTCGCTTCGGCGGTGGCGAGGATGTAGTAGGTGGCCACATGGTGATCGCACGCTGTCATCTTCACCGGAACAATCTCATGCCCCGCCTTCTGTAGTGCATCGATCGCTACCTGGAGGGTTTTGGCTGTGCCCGCTTCGCACTGCTGAAGGTAGTTCTCTACGACAGCGATTTTAAGCTTGCGCCCCTTTTTGGAGAGGGTGGGGGCGACGGGGCGGTGCTCTACCTGGGCGCTGGTGTTCTCTTTAGGGTCGTAGCCGGCCATCATGTCATAGAGCAAAGCGGCATCTTCGACATTCTGGGTGAGTGGGCCGATCTGATCGAGGCTGGAGGAGAAGGCGGTGAGTCCGTAGCGGCTGACGCGCCCATAGGTGGGCTTCATTCCGACACAGCCGCAGAGGCTGGCGGGCTGACGGATGGAGCCGCCGGTGTCACTACCGAGTGCGGCGATCGCAATACCCCCTCCCACAGCCGCCGCGCTACCGCCGCTGCTGCCACCGGGAACGCACGCGGGGTTGTGGGGGTTGAGGGTGCGACCATAGAAGCTGCTCTCGGTGGAGCTGCCCATCGCAAACTCATCCATATTGGCTCGACCAAAGGGGCTCAGCCCGGCGGCGGTCAGTTTCTCGATCACGGTGGCATTGTAGGGTGCGCGGTAGCCCTGGAGCATTTTGCTGGCACAGGTGATGGGCCACTCTTTAACCTGAATGTTGTCTTTGACCAGGATCGGCACACCGCTACCGCTTTGGGTAATGGGCGTGCCCTCAAGCTGCTCGATGTAGGCCCCCAGGCTCTGTTTCTCTTCGATTTTTCGGGCGAGGTCGTCTCTAAGCTCGTGAACGGCTCCCGGCTCTAGCGCGAGCGCCTCTTTGAGTGTGATCAAGCTGCATCCTTCGTAGCGATCGTCTAAAGGGGGCAGATTATACCAAAGAGGCTCTTTAGGGGGCCAGGCCCCCTCTAGCGCTCCAGCGGAATCTTATCATCGCGTTTAAACCAGGCGGCAGCAGCCAGCGCGAAGACAACCGCCAGTGTCGGCAGTACCCAGGTGGGTACGGGCATCGGATCGCCACCGGCGTAGGAGTGTAGCCCGGCCAGGTAGTAGTTCACGCCAAAGTAGGTCATGATAATCACCGAGTAGCTAATCAGGCTGGCAAAGGCGAAGGTGTAGCAGCTTTTCAGGTGCGGGATAAACCTGAAGTGCAAAATGGCCGCATAGACCAGCATGCTCACCAGTGTCCAGGTCTCTTTAGGATCCCAGCTCCAGTAGCGGCCCCAGGACTCGTTGGCCCAGATGGCTCCGAAGATGTTGCCCACGGTCAGCAGCATCAGCCCCACAATCATCGACATCTCACTGATGCGGGTCATTTCACGAATGGCGTAGTCGTGCATCCTCCGCCCGGCGCGCCGGAAGAGAAAGAGCCCCAGCGTTAAAAAGCCCAGTAGCGCCGACATGGCCAAAAAGCCGTAGCTGGCCGATATGACGCTCACATGGATGGTGAGCCAGTAGGATTTGAGCACCGGCACCAGGGTGGTGATGTGCGGATCCATCCAGCTTAGATGCGCCACGAAGAGTCCGAAGCCCGCCAGAATCGATGTGGTCGGCAGCGAAAAGAGGCTCTTTCGGCCAAAGACAAAGCCTGCAAGCACAGCACTCCAGGCGATATAGATCATCGATTCGTAGCCGTTTGACCAGGGGGCGTGGCCACCCACATACCAGCGCAGCCCCAAGCCAAAGGTGTGGAACAGAAAGAGGCCAAAGAGCACCACGCTTAGCCCCAGCCAGATGCGTTCACGCATTTTGGATTGAACCGGTCGGAGCACCTGCCAGAAAGCAAAAATCAGCATCGTCAGCCCCAGCAGGAAGTAGTAGGGGGTGAGCCGCTCAAAGGGGTTGAGGGCATTTAAAAGCCGCTCAGCATCGATGCGAAGCTGGCTAGGAGCCACGGCGGCGCCGTAGTGGAGCTGGTACTCTTTGAGGCTATCGAGTGCTGCATCTGCCTCGCTCCAGCTGCCTTCTCCGCTTTGTGCGCTGCGTAGTGCGTTGAGATACTCATAAAGAACCCGTGCCGCCTCCTGGGCTTCGCCCGCTGGAAGGCGATCGAGCATCTGCACTGGAGAGATCCAGGTGTAGTTCGGATCGTTTCGTATCGGGATGATGCGCAGCAGGTGACCCTGGTAGGTCATGTAGGCGACATTGGCCCGTTCGTCTACTTTGACCAGCTCCATCTGTAGTTTGGACTGCTGCGCCTGTGCCGTCTGGCTGGCGGTCTCCAGAGCGCTGGCGAGCTTGTAGGGGTTGGGCGCCTGCTCATCTTCGTGGAAGAAATCAAAGAGTGAAGCGTAGCGTGCGCCGGACTCCAGCCCTAGCATCGGCCCGATCTCAGGATGCGTCAGGCGGATCATCTTAACCCGCTGCCACGCCTGAGGCGCGCTGACCATCCCCAGCACCACCTGGGTGGGGGTGAGCCCCTCAAGCCGACTGGTGCGCGAGATCTTATTGAGAATCTCTAAAGAGAGGGTATCCATCGGCTTGACCCGCCCCTGTGAATCCTGCACCAGAAGCCGCCCAAAGCGCTCAGCGTGCTCGCGGGGCACCAGTCCGACAATCCCCTCTCGCGCCTCCTGGGGGGTCACATCGGGGGCTTGTTGTGCCTGGGTGGCCATATCGTCCGCTGTGACCTGCAGCCCACTCTGATCTTCGCCAGATTCGTAGGCGTTGGCCGGTGTGGGGCTAAAGAGCAGCGTGGCTGTCACCGCCAGAGCGGCCAAGCTGCCTAGAAGGTGTTTTTTGCGATCTTTTTGGATCTGCTGGCTGAGCTTTCTAAAGCGGCCATTGGGGTTAAAGAGGGCGATAAAGAACCCGATACACATCACCGTATATCCAATATAGGTGGGAATCATCCCCGGATCGCGCGAGACGGAGAGAATGGTCCCCTTTTCGTCCTGATCGTAGGAGGCCTGATAGAAGCGGTAGCCGCCGTAGGTGAGGATATGGTTCATGTAAATATGGTAAGGCATCTCCATATCGCGCTTGGGATCCATCACCACCACATGGCTCTCGTAGGAGGAGGGGGAGTTGGATCCGGGGTAGCGATCGAGCACAAACCGCTCCAGGTAGATCGAAAACGGCAGATCGATCTGAGCCGAACCGTAAGCGACATCAAAAGGCCTTCCAGCCAGCTCGATCTGTTCGGTACGCCCTCGCATCCCCGCGCCCCCCATCAGGGTGACCTCTTTAGTTTCATCCCTAAAGGAGACTTCGGTGACGACAGCACTCACCCCGGTTTGCTCATCGACGGGGATCACCTGTTTGCTGGCCGTAGGCTCAAAGGACCGAAAAGCGAGTGTCAGCCCCTCAAGGGTGCTGTAGAGTTTGCGATCCTCTAAGGGGTGGTAGGTGTGGGCGCGCAGGGTGGTGCGCTGCTGGGTGTCCATGTCGATACGGGTGATATCAGAGTGCGATCGGATGGTGAGCTGATCCTGGTCGTGACCGATCACGACCGCAGGCTGCTCGAAGCTCATGTTGTTTCCAAACCCGATCACCGAGACCCCAAAATCCATATACTCCCCGTCGAAGAGATCCACACTGATGGGATCTTCGCCGGTGCTGACCACGAGGGAGAGAAAGGGGGTGCCGTCGGGATCGGGCATCACCGCCTCAGCAGCGTGGGCGTAGAAGTCCTTATAGCGGATACTGACGGGCGCACCGCCGCCGAGATTGGCGCTGTACTCGAAGTGGTTGCGGGTCACAGGTGTGAGCAGTACTGGCCAGGAGGCCGACAGCCCTGTGCTGGCGATGCGGATGTGCGCCTCTTCGCTTAGAAGCGTGTTGGCGCTCTGTCCTTCGCGGATGTTGAGGGTCCCCTCGTAGCCCAGATGGCGGGTCATCGCCGCACCGATCAGGATTAAAATGATCGACGCATGAAAGAGAAAGACCGGAAACTTCTCTTTGCGCCACATCTTAAAGCGGATAATGTTGCCGATCAGCGAGAGGCCAATGAGCCCCATGACCGCCTCAAACCACCAGTGGTTATAGACCAGCGCCCGTGCCGCCGGGGTGCCAAAATCGTTCTCAATAAAGGTGGCAATAGCGCTACCAAGAGCCAGCAGAATCAACAAAAAGAGTGCTGTCTTCATGGAGATAAGCCATTGGTAGAAGAGGGTAACAAATTGACGCATGCGAATGGGCCCTTCGGGTATAAAATGGCGACCATTCTAGCCAAGGCAGGCTTGAGGGGGACTAAGGTGGAAAAGTTATCGACTAGGCTAAGCGGTTGCGACTGACGGTAGTTGCCACGCTATCGGTTCGATCCCCTGATGCTGCAGGTAGTGGTTGGCTTGAGAGAAGTGCCCACAACCGAAAAAGCCCCGATAGGCCGAAAGGGGCGAGGGGTGGGGGGCTTTAAGAACCAGATGGCGGTTTGGATCGATAAGGGCCGCCTTTTTCTGCGCGTAGCTGCCCCAGAGCAGAAAGACCAGATGCTCGCGTTTTTGGGCCAGCGCTTTGATGGCAGCATCGGTGAAGTGCTCCCAGCCGCGGTTTTGGTGCGAGCCCGCCTGGCCCATCTCGACGGTAAGGGTGGCGTTGAGCAGCAGCACCCCTTCTCTGGCCCAGTGGGTGAGGCAGCCGTGCGAAGGGGGTTTAAAGCCCGTGTCGTTAGCGAGCTCCTGATAGATGTTTCGCAGGCTTGGCGGTATGGGAACCTCTGGCTGAACCGAGAAGCAGAGCCCGTGGGCCTGACCGGGGCCGTGGTAGGGATCCTGGCCTAAAATCACCACCTTCACCCGCTCAAAAGGGGTGAGTTCAAAGGCGCGAAACCAGTTGCTCGAGTGGGGAAGAATGACCTTTTTTAGCGCCTTTTCGGCCTTTAAAAAGGCGCGCAGCTCCTGCATATAGGGCTTTTCAAACTCTTGGCCGATGGCTGCTTGCCAGGCGCCTTGGAGTGCCATCAGCCGAGCGCCTCGTGGTGAAGAAGCCACGCCTTTTTAGCCGGGCCCCAGCGATACGCCCCCACACCCCCGGAGGCGTGGACGACACGGTGGCACGCGATCGCCACTGCAAAGCGGTTGCGTGCGACGGCGGCGGCCGCAGCGCGGTGGGCCTTCGGGTGGCCAGCCAGCTGTGCGAGCGCCTGATAGCTCAGCCGTGTGCCGTAGCGGCTCTTTAGAAGCGTCTGGAGCACTTGGGCATAAAAGGGGGCCGTGGGCCAGAGAAACGGCAGATCGGAAAAGTCCGGGTTAGCCCCCTCAAAATAGGCTTTAAGCCTCTCGTGTGCCGCCTCACTGTGGCGGTTAGGGCGCGAGGCGATCGGTGTCTCCTCTGGCTCAATGCCCAGCAGATGCTCCCTATCGGCGGTGATGTTTAAAAAGCCGATCGGGGTTGAGAGGGTCTGAGTGTAGTGCATCTTTAGAGAAACGCTGTGGCCTCTTGGAGCGAGTCAAAGGCTAGGGTGCGCTGTCCGCGCAGCATCCGCATCGCCTCATCCATCAGCCCACCCCCTAAAAAGATAGGCACGACCGGTTTTTTCCACTCCCGCTGAAGAAGCTGTGCGATCGCCTCATTATCGGTCATAAACTGCGGGGTGACCACCAGATAGATGAGATCCACCCTCTCAAAGTGCTGCGCGATCTCCAGGGTCTTTTCGTAGCGATCGCTTCGGGCATCGCCGATGATGTCGATCGGATTGGCACCGGGCCAGTTAAAGGGGAGCACGCTATCGAGCGCCTTTTTGTCTGTCTCGGTGAGGGTGTAGAGCTTTTTGCCGTGATCGATGATGTAGTCGGTCAGAATGGAGGCGGGACCGCCGGCGTTGGTGACGATCAGGATCTGCTCGATCGTCTCAAAGCGGGGGCGGTAGATTAGCGCTTCGATATTATCCTCGATGTAGCAGCCAGCACTCTCAATCAGCCCTTTAAACATCTCGTAGTTTCCGCTTAGGTTGCCTGTGTGGCTGAAGGCGGCCTTTTTGGACTCGTCGGACTTGCCGGTTTTGAAGACATAGGTTGGCTTTTTGCACTCCCGCAGCGCCTGCATAAAGGCGCTACCGTTTTGAAGCCCCTCTGCATAGATACTGATCGCTTCGCAGGTGGGATCGGCATCGAGCATCCGCACCAGATCGGCGAAGTTCAGATCGGCCATATTGCCCACCGAGAGGATGTGGCTAAAGCCCACCCCCGCCTGATACGCCTTATCCATCAGGGCGGTGAGTACAGCGCCGGATTGGCTAATCACCGCCAGACTGCCCGGAATGACCCGATCGCTTCCGAAGGTGAGGTTGAGGTTTTTAGAGCCCTCATAGTAGCCCAGGCAGTTGGGGCCGATCAGGTTGAGGTTGTGCTCTTGAACCAGCGCGTGAAGCTGCCTCTCCCCCTCGATATCGCCCACCTCTTTAAAGCCGGCACTAATGACAATCAGGTTTTTAACCCCCTTGGGGATGAGCGCCTCGATGGCCGGGAGGATATGTTTGCCGGGGATAGTGAGCACCGCGGTATCGATCTCGCCTGCGATCGCACCGATCTCGGTATAGAGTGGCTTGCCGAAGAGCTCGCCCCCTTTGGCGTTGACGAAAAAGCACTCCCCTTTAAAGGTGAGGGCGTTTTTGGCAACTGCATAGCCCACCTTGTGTGGATCGGAGCTGGCCCCCACCACCGCCACGCGCCGGTTTTTAAAGAAGCTCTCACGCTGGCGCGGTGGCTGGGGCGCTTCGGCGGCATCTTTAAACTGCACCCGTGCATCGACGGCCACAAGCCCCTCTTTGGTGAGCATCACCGGATTGAGATCCATTTCGCTGATGGTGGGGTTTTCGCAGATGAGCTTCTGAAGCTTCTGGATAAACGCCACGGCGGTCTCGATCTCAAACCCGAAGCCGCGGAAGTTATTAAAAAGTCGCGAGATGCGCGTGAGGCGAAGTGCCCGCTCAATCTCATCCCGATCGGCCCGCGCATCGATGTAGCAGACATCCTTATAGAGCTCCAGCAGCACACCCCCTTTGCCAAAGAGAATCGTCTTACCAAAGACCGGATCGCTGACCATGCCGAAATAGAGCTCTTCGCCTTTGATCATCTGTGTGGCGATAAAGCGATCGTTCTCATCAAGGGTGACGCCTCGGGTGGTGACGCTCTTAATAATCTCCGCGCGGGCATTCTCCAGCTGCTGATCGTTGATCAGGCTGAGCTTGACAGCACCGTAGTCGCTTTTATGGACCACCTTCTCAGACTCCAGCTTTAGAGCAGCCGGGTAGAAGTCCACATGGGGCGCCTCTTTTAGTCCGAAGGTGTGGTAGGGGGCAACGGCGATCCCCACACTCTCAAGCAGTTCATACAGTCTCGATTCGGTCACGGGGCCTCCTTTGGCTACAGCTGACCGATTGTATCACGGCCAATCTTTCCAAAGGGTGACATTACGATCGGTAGCGCACCCCGCACAGATAGAGCCCACCGGCAGGGGCCGGGATGCGAAAGCGGACCCTGTCACCGTGAAGCTGGCGGAGGATTTCATGCGGTTGGGCTTTGCCGGCGGCGACGGTGAGGATGGCGGCGATCATCAGTCGGACCTGGCTGCGCAAAAAGGCGTTGGCTTCGAAGCGGACGATGTGAAGCGATCGGTGGCGGTAGAGAGTGGCGCTTTTGAGGTGGCGCACGGTGTTGTTTTCATCCGATCCGCGTTTGGAGAAGTGGATAAAGTCGTGCCGACCGATAAAAAGCCGCGCCGCCTCACGGGCCGCTTCGGGGTCAAAATCCGGTGCCCAGGCCATATAGGGGGCTTGGAAGCTGGAGGGTTTGGTGGGGCTGATGAGGTAGCGGTAGACCCGGCTGCGCGCATCGTAGCGGGCGTGAAAAGGGGTAGCGAAAAGCTCCACGCGGCGAATATCCATCAGCGGCCAGAGCTGGCGTGTGAGCTCCTCCTGGAGTCTCAAAGCGGAGCCTTGCCAGTGGGGCGGCAGTGCGAAGCTGACCACTTGGGCGGTGGCGTGTACGCCGCGATCGGTTCGTCCGGCGGCCTGGACGCGCTCTTTAATCCCGATGCAGTTTAGCACCTCTTCGAGTTTGCCCAGCACCGTGGGTTGAAAGCGCGGATCGGTGAGTGACTGGGAGCCGAAAAACCGGCTGCCGTCATAGGCGAGGGTGACTTTGGCCCACATCTACAGCCCCCAAAGGCGCGCGATAGACTCCCCCCAGATCAAAACCACCAGCGCCCCGAGAAACAAAAAGGGGATAAAAGGGGTCTCCATCTCACCTTTGGCGCGTAAAACCAGCGCGGGGACGATCGCCAGCATCGCCCCGACAAAGAGCGCTTGCAATGCCCCTAAAAGCCCCAAAAGCGCGCCCAACACAGCCCCTAGAATAATATCCGCTTCACCCAGCGCTTCGCGTCCGAGCAGCGTGGAGAGACCAAGACGCAAAAGGGCCAGCAAACCAGCGAGAATCAAAGCCGCCTGAAGGTGTTCAAAAACCAGCAAACCGCTGCCAATCAGTGCCAGAAAAAGGGCGGCGAAATTGATCGAGTCGGGCACCATTTTGTAGCGGGCATCGATGACGCTGAGGGTAAGCAGCATCACCAAAGCCGCGCCGGTTAGGAGGGCTACCGGATGAAAGCTCGCCAGCCACCCGGCCAGCACAAAGAGCAGGAGTCCGCCCAGCTCCACCAGCGGATAGATCGGGCTAATGGGGCTTGCACACCCCGCGCACTTACCGCGTAAAAAGAGCCAGCTTAGAAGCGGGATATTGTGCCAAAAACGCAGCGGCATCTGGCAGCTGGGGCAGTGTGAGGCGGGGGTGATGACGCTTTTTTCCTGTGGTGTGCGCACGATCAGCACATTGGCGAACGACCCCACCGCCAGGCCGATCAGGCCAAAAAAGAGCAGATCCAGCCAGAAAACACCACTCATTAAACCCCTCCAAATCGGCGTTGACGGCTGGCAAACTCTGCGATCATCCCATCGAGTTCGCCCGGCGTAAACTCCGGCCAGAGGGTAGGGGTGAAAAAGAGCTCCGCATAAGCCGCCTGAAAAAGCAGAAAGTTGGAGATACGCTGCTCCCCTCCGGTGCGGATCAGCATATCCACCGGCGGCAGTTCGGTGGTATCGAGTGCGCTTTCCAGACTCGCTTCGGTGATCGCCTCACCGCGATCGCAGAGGCTTTGGGCAGCGCGGACAATCTCGTCGCGTCCGCCGTAGTTCAGAGCCAGCAGCTGGGTCGATCGGCTGTTTTGGGCGGTGGCCGCTTCGGTTTGCTTGATGCGATCTTGGAGCTTGGCTGAAAGGCGGGTGAGATCGCCGATGGCACGAAACCGCACGCCGTGTTGCATCAGGGTGGGCAGCTCCTCTTGCAGGTGCTTATCGAGCATCTTCATCAGAAAATCGACCTCTTTTTGGGGCCGTTTCCAGTTTTCGGTGCTAAAGGCGTAGAGCGTGAGCACCTCGATACCCCGATCGGCGCAGTGGGTGGTGATGGCGCGGACGGTTTCGGCCCCCTTTTCGTGGCCTTTGGTCCGCTCCAAAAAACCCTGCGCTTTAGCCCAGCGGCCGTTTCCATCCATAATGATGGCGATATGGCGGGGCAGACTCACCGATCAAGCCCCTTAAACGCCTCAAGCAGCCCGGCGGCGACTGCCAGTTTGCTCCCCTTGAAAGCGGCCGATGAGCCATCCGGGGCGAGGAGTGTCATGCGGGTTTCGTCACTGCCGAAGTTGACGCCTGCTTGACCCAACACATTCAGACAGACCGCATCGAGCTGTTTTTCCTGAAGCATCCTCTCGGCGTGGCTTTGGGCGTTTTCGGCGTCAAACTCCGCCTTAAAGCCCACGCTCACCACGCCGCTGCGATCGAGACGGCTAAGCAGATCGGGGTTTTGGGTGAGTTCGAGTTTCCAGCTCTCACCCAGCTGTGCTTTTTTGAGTTTACCCTGCTGGGGGTATTTCGCGCGGTAGTCGCTCACCGCAGCGGCCATCAGCAGGTAGGGTTTTTTCTGGATCAGTTGCGACTGGCCGTTTGTGAGGGTGGAGCGGGTGAGCACGCCCTTTTTTGCCTCGCGCAGTGCGTCTTGGAGCTTTTGACCCATGTTTTCAGCACTCTTGGCTTCGATAGTGTGGATGGGCAGATGGCCTGCGCTCACCGGGCCGATCAGGCAGACATCCGCCCCGCGCACAAAGGCGGCTTCGGCTAGAGCGATCGCCATTTTGCCGCTGGAGTGGTTGGTGATCATCCGCACCGCGTCGATCGGCTCTTGAGTGCCGCCGCCGCTAATCACCACGCCGCGATGATCCCAGAAGTCATCACGCAAAAGCGCACGCGCTGTGAACCAGAAGATCGCCTCGATCTCCGCCAGCCGTCCGCTGCCCACATCACCGCAGGCAAGCTCACCGCAACTGCACGGGACAATCTCGGCATCCATCAGTCGCAGCAGTTTGAGCGCACTGGCGGTGGCGGGGTGCTCCATCATGGCGGTGTTGGCTGCCGGGGCGATCACCTTGAGCGCACGGCAGGCGAGCGCGGTTTGCAGCAGAAGATGATCGGCGATGCCGTGGGCGAGTTTGTTCAGGGTGTTGGCCGTGGCGGGGGCGATGACGAGCACTTCGGCCCATTTGGCGTAGCCGATATGGTTGCACGCTGAGCCGGCCCAGCTCTCTGTCTCAGCGGTCAAAACCGGCTCTGTCGTGAGGGCTTCGAGGGTGAGCGGCGTGATAAAACGCTGGGCATCCGGACTCATCACCACCCGCACCGTGGCACCCGCTTTGATGAAGAGTCGAGCCAGATCGGCGGCTTTATACGCAGAGATACTGCCGGTGATACCCAGCAGAACACGGCGACCGGCGAGCATCACGATTTGGAACCGAAAAAGCGGTCAAAAAAACCGGCGATGGACTTTTGGGGGGTGCGAGAGAGCACCAGATCACCGCTTTTGGGATCTTTGGTCACGGTGCTGCCTGCGGCGATCAGAACCCGATCGGGGATGGTGACGGGTGCGACGATCTGGGTGTCTGAGCCGATAAAGACCCCTTTGCCGATAGTGGTGCGGTGTTTGGCTTTGCCGTCGTAGTTGCAGGTGATGGTGCCCGCGCCCACATTGGTGCCTTCATCGATCGTCGCATCACCGAGATAGCTAAGATGGCCCGCTTTAACGCCGGTGAGGGTGGACTTTTTGATTTCGACAAAGTTGCCGATCTGGCTATCCTTTAATGCACTCTCCGGGCGGATACGGGCCATCGGGCCGATCTGCGAGTCGATCAGTTCGGCCGACTCGACGACGCTGTGGGCTTTAATGGTTGATCGCACGATACGGCTATGGCCTTTGATAACCACCCCCGGCTCGATCTCGCACTCCTCTTCAAACACGGTGCGCGAATCGATCCAGCTGGTTTCAGGCAGGCGCATGATGACTCCGGCTTTCATCCAGAGCTCTTTAAGCCGTGCCTGATGGTGTGTTTCGGCTTGGGCCAGTTCGGCTTTGGAGTTGACCCCCATCAGGGTGAGCGCGTCGCCCATCACAGCGGTGACCGCTTCACCCGCTTCGGTGGCCAGGGCGATCAGATCGGTGATGTAGTACTCTTTTTGGGCGTTGTGATTGTTCAGGCGGGGCAGGGCGCTTTCTAAAAAGCGGCGATCGAAACTATACACTCCGGCGTTGACCGTCTGGATAAGCAGCTGATCGGCACTGGCGTCCTTTTGCTCCACGATCGCCTCTACCCGATCGCCGTCGGTAATCACCCGCCCGTAACCCTGAGGCTCGGGGTGGCAAAAGGTCGAGAGGCTGGCCGCGCTTTTGACTTCGCTGAGTTTACGGACAAAATCGCTATCGATGAGCGGCATGTCGCCATTAAGCACCACCACCCGATCGTGGCGGGGTTTGGCCGCCATAATCGCGCCGCCAGTGCCTGGAAAGCGGGCGTGATCCTGACGCAGGCAGGTGAGGTTTTTAAAGGTGTCCATCAGGTGCGCTTCGATGCGATCGGCTTCGTGATAGAGCACTACTTGTACATCTTCGCTGATCGCCTGGGCGGCCATCACGGCGTAGTCGATCATGGGCCGACCGCTGACGGTGTGAAGCACCTTGGGTCGATCCGACTTCATGCGTGTCCCCGCACCTGCGGCCATGATCACCACCGATACCATCAAAAAACCTCCGTTGAACCCGTGCTTTTTAGCGCTTTAATAACATCTTAACATGCACCCCATTAAAATGGTGCCCACTGTAACTCTAACAAGGTCTGCAAACCTATGGATCTCGGTACCATAATCGGCCTCGTCCTGATGTACGCCATGCTGGTCTTCGCGGTCGTGCTGGGCGTCGGGGTGGGGCCCTATATCAACCTTCCTGCTTTCCTGATTGTGATTGGGGGGGCAACCGGCGCGCTGCTAGTGGGCTTTAAGCTCGAGCAGGTGAAGATGATCGGCAGCTTAATCGGGGTAGCGGTCAAGCCCCAGACCTATGATGTGCCCGCACTGATCAACAAGCTGGTCAACTACGCCACCATGGCGCGCCGTGACGGGATTTTGGCGCTGGAGACCCCGGTCAATCAAGAAGATGACATCTTTCTTAAAAAGGGGCTCTCCATGGCGGTGGATGGCAACGACCCCGATGTGATCCGCCAACTTCTGGAGCTGGAGACCGAGGAGTCCAGCGGGCGACATAAAACCAACGCCTCCATCTTCGATCAGTTTGCGGCGATGGCCGGGGCGTTTGGGATGATCGGTACCCTGATCGGTCTGGTGGCGATGCTGGTGCAGATGAACGACCCTTCAGCGATCGGCCCGGCGATGGCGGTGGCCTTGATCACCACCCTTTATGGGGCGGTGCTGGCCAACACCATCGGTATCCCGGTGGCCAACCTGCTCAATATCCGCGACAAAGATGAGGTAGTGGTTCGCACCCTGGTGGTCGAGGGGATCATGTCGATTCAGGCGGGGGATAACCCCCGAACACTGGAGCAGAAGCTCTTGAGCTTCCTTCCGCCGAGCGAGCGAACCAGTAATTTTGAGTAGTTAATGGCAGCACGGAGAAAGAAAAAAAAAGAGCAAGGGTGTCCACCCGGACCCCCCAAATGGATCGTGCAGTTTGCGGATCTGATGTCGCTGCTGCTGGTTTTCTTTATCCTGCTGCTCTCGATGAGTACGCTCGATGCGAAAAAGGTGAGCGAAGCGATCGGCTCACTCAGTCTGGCGATGAGCGTGCTCGAGGGGGGCACCATGACCGAGGTCTCCCCTGAGCGGATTCAGCAGGCGACGCCGATCGAGCCGCAGGTGGAGACGGCGGAGATTGTGAACCGCGTGACCGTGACCATTTCAGAGTTTAATGAGATTATCCGTCGCCAGGGCGGCGAGGAGACCATTCAGGTGCAAGAGGCGATCGACGGCTTTATGATCCAGCTGCCAGCGGGGCTGCTCTTTCGCCCCGGAAGCGCGGAGCTCTATAGTGGCGACTCGCGGCTCTTTTTGCGCCGGATTGCGATGATGGTGGATACGATGCCCGCCGATCTGGAGCTGGTGGTGCGCGGCCACACCGACAGTGCAGAGTTGCCGCCCGGTAGCGCCTTTCGGGATAACTGGTCGCTCTCCACGGCGCGATCGGTCTCGGTGGTTCAGGAGCTGGTAGGCGGCGGCGTTGACCCCAAACGCGTCAGCGCCGCCGGTCACGCCGAGCACCGCCCCATCGCCACGAACGACACCGAGCAGGGACGCGCACGAAACCGGCGGGTGGAGATCCACTTCATGGGTCAGGATGCCGCCAGCGAAGAGCGCACCCCGAGCACCATTCTGGATGTGCCCGCTCAATGATCCGAACGCTGCTGCTTCTTCTGCTCTCGACCGTACTGCTTCAGGCGGAGGTGTTGCAGGTGCCCACAGTCGATCTGCGGATCAATGCCCCTGAGAGCCCCACCCAGCTGGTTCAGACGCTCAATATCCTGATCATTATCACCCTGCTGATTTTGGCCCCTTCGCTGGTGATGATGATGACCAGCTTTACGCGGCTTCTGATTATCTTCGGGTTTTTGCGCCAGGCGCTGGGCACCCAGCAGATGCCGCCCAATCAGATCCTGATCTCCATGGCGCTGATTTTGACCTTTTTTATTATGGAGCCAGCAGCGAAGCAGTCGTGGAATCAGGCGATCGTGCCCTATATGGAGGAGGAGATTGGCTACGAGGAGGCGTTTGAACTGGGGGTGCAGCCCTTTAAAGAGTTCATGATCCGCAACACCCGCGAAAAGGATCTGGCCCTCTTTTTGCGTATTCGTGGGGAGGAGAACCTGCAGAGCGAGGAGGATATCAGCCTGACGGTGCTGCTTCCGGCCTTTATGATTAGTGAGCTCAAGACCGCTTTTCAGATCGGCTTTTTACTCTATCTGCCCTTTTTGGTGATCGATATGGTGGTCGCTTCGGTTTTGATGGCGATGGGTATGATGATGTTGCCGCCGGTGATGATCTCGCTGCCCTTTAAGATCATTCTATTTATTATGGTTGACGGCTGGAATCTGGTCGTCGGCTCACTTGTGGAGAGTTTTAATTGACCTGTGAATGGTTCGGGGAGTGCGGTAGTTGCCGTTTGCCTCTTGAGTATGATAATCAGTTTAAAGTTAAACAGGCCCGCTTTTTCGAGGCGCTTGAGGGGATCGCTTTGCCTGAGGCGCAGCTCTTTAGCAGCCCTGCTGCCCACTTTCGAAACCGCGCGGAGTTTCGTATCTGGCGTGAAAATGCCGGAGGGATCGCTCTGGCGATGTACCGCCAGGGGGGCAAGGGGGTGCTGCCCATTAGTCGCTGCCCGATCACCCAGCGCCGTTTTGATGAGATGCTGCCTGAGCTTTTGGCCCATCTGGCCGACTCGCCACTGGTGGAGGCGAAGCTCTTTGAGCTGGACTTTTTAAGCAGCAGCGATGGCCGCGATATGGTGCTGACACTGATCTATCATCGCCCCCTGCCCGAGGGGTGGCACGCTGCGGCAGAGGCACTGGCTGAGCGCTTCGGGGTGAGTGTGATCGGCCGGGCCAAGAGGGTCAAAGAGGTGATCGGCCGCGACTGGATTGAGGAGCGGGTGGATTTAGAGGATCGCACCTGGTGCTATAAGCAGGTGGAGGGGGGCTTTACCCAGCCAAACGGCGCGATTAACCGTGCGATGATCGGGTGGGTACTCGATCAGGCTCAGCCAGGGGGCGATCTGCTCGAGCTCTACTGTGGCAACGGCAATTTTACTCTGCCGCTCTCTACTCGATTTAAAAAGACAGTGGCGATCGAGATCAACAAAACCGCCCTGGCTGCCGCACGGGAGAATGCAGAGCGCAACGGCGTGGCAGAGCGCATCTTCTTTGCCCGTATGGGGGCGGAGGAGTTTGCCCGCGCCATGGCCAAAGAGCGCCGCTTTAACCGCCTGCGGGATCTGGATCTGGAGACGCTTTCGTTTGAGGCGGCCTTTGTCGATCCGCCCCGCAGCGGTCTGGATGAGACCTCTTTGGCGCTTGTGGCTCAGATGGAGCGCATCTACTACATCTCCTGTAGCCCCGAGAGTCTGGCCAGGGATCTGCGCGCGCTGGCTGCAACCCACCGCGTGCGTGCGCTGGCGCTTTTTGATCAGTTCCCCTACACCTACCATCTGGAGAGTGGCGTCGTGCTAGAAAGGATCGCATCGTGAGCTTCAACTTCGAACCGTACCCCTTTGAGAAGCTGCGGGCGTTGATGGCCGATGTGACCCCTGCGGCCACGCTGGATCCTATCGCCCTGACCATCGGTGAGCCGCAGTTTCCCACACCGGAGTTTATTCTCCAGACGGTGTGCAAAGAGGCGCCGCACTTTAGCCGCTACCCCGCTAGCGCGGGGCTGCCGGAGCTGAAAGAGGCGCAGATCAGTTTTATGCAGCGCCGCTTTGAGGTGACGCTCGGGCACGATCAGCTGCTGCCGACACTGGGAACCCGCGAAGCGCTTTTTAATCTACCGCAGTATCTGCTTTTTGATCGTCGCGCGCCAGTGATGGCCTGGCCCAATCCCGCCTATCAGATCTACGAAGGCGCCGCCAAAGCGGCCCGAGCCAAACCGGTGATGCTTCCCCTGCGGGCAGAAAACGGCTTTAAGCCCGACATCACCGATGGGCGGCTTAAAGGGTGCGATCTGGTGATTTTAAACAGCCCCAACAATCCGACCGGATCGGTTCTGGGCCTTGAGGAGCTCAAAGCGTGGGTGCTCAAGGCGCTAGAGTGCGACTTCGTGCTGATTAACGATGAGTGCTACAGCGAGATTTATGAGACGCAGCCGCCCGCCTCTTTGCTCCAGGCGGCGCTGGCGGTGGGCAATAGCGACTTTAAAAACATCCTGGTGATGAACTCGCTCTCGAAGCGCTCCAGTGCCGCGGGGCTTCGCAGTGGCTTCGTGGCGGGTGATAGCCGACTGCTGAAGGGGTATGGGCTCTATCGAACCTATGCCGGCTGTACGGCGGGCGTACCCATCCAGGTGGCCGCCGCTGCCGCGTGGCGAGACGATGTGCACGCCGAGGCGATCCGCACACGCTACGCGGCCAACATGAAAACGGCCCGCCGTTTGCTTGAGGTGCCTGTAGCGGAGGCGACCTTCTATCTCTGGCTGGCCGTCGAGGATGATCAGGCGGCGGCACGCACACTGCTCTCTGAGTACAATCTGGCAGTGCTGCCGGGCAGCTTTCTGGGGCGCGAGGGAGCCGGGCAGGGCTATCTGCGCCTCTCGCTGGTTCAGAGTCCGGCGCGTTGTTGCGAGGCGCTTGAGCGGCTGGGCCACTTTCTAAAGGGTAGGACACTATGAAGATCCACTTTATCGGGATTGGCGGGATCGGCATCTCAGCGTTGGCCCGTTTTATGGCCCATGAAGGACATGCGGTCAGCGGTTCGGATATTGCCGAGTCGCCGCTGGTAGCCAAGCTGCGCCAGGAGGGGATTGCGATTACGGTACCCCATGACTCTTCGGCGATTACCGATCAGGATCTGGTGGTCCACTCGGCGATCATCAAGCCGGGCAACCCGGAGATTGTCGCCGCTAAAAAGCAGGGGATCGCGGTGCAGCACCGCCGTGAGGCGCTTAAGACGATTCTGTGGGATAAGCAGGTCTTCGCGGTGGCCGGGGCGCACGGCAAGAGCACCACCACGGCTATTTTGAGTGCGATTTTGGATGCGACGGCGCTTATTGGTGCCGAAGCGAAGAGCTTTGGCTCCAATGTGCGCTTTTGTGAAGGCCGCGAGGTGGTGTTTGAGGCGGATGAGTCCGATGCGAGCTTTCTGCACGCCAACCCCTACTGCGCGGTGGTGACCAACGCCGAACCGGAGCATATGGAGTACTACAACTACGATCTGCTCAAGTTTCAAGACGCCTATCGCCAGTTTCTTGATATGGCCAAAGTGCGGGTGATTAATGCCGAGGATGAGCTGCTCGGTCAGTATGGCGGTGAGGCGATTCGCCTCTACCCCAGCCGTGACATTACAAACATTCGCTACGAGCTGATCGAGAACGAGCCCTTTACCACCTTTGAGCTCAAGAATCTCGGTGAGTTTTCGGTCTGGGGCTTTGGGGCCCATATCGCACTGGATGCTGCGCTGGCGATCCTGGCTGCGATGGAGCGGATGGGGCTCGAGCAGATCCGCGAAAACATCCTCAACTACCGCGGCATCAAAAAGCGGTTTGATATCCTTAGGCGCGATCGCGACTTTGTGCTGATCGATGACTACGCCCACCACCCCACCGAGATTGAGGCGACCCTCTCCTCGGCGCGCGAGTATGCGAAGCTTTTAGGGCTAAAGGGGGTGACTGCCGTCTGGCAGCCGCACAAATACTCCCGCACGATCGATAATCTCGATCGCTTCATAGAGTGCTTTAAAGGGGTGGAGCGGCTGATTATCCTACCGGTTTGGGCGGCGGGCGAGGAGCCTCAAGAGCTGGATTTTCAGCGGCTCTTTGATCGCTACTCGCCGATGATGGCCCCCGACTTCGCAACCGCACAGCAGATGGCCGGACTCTCAAGTGGCCTGGTGATCGGCTTTGGTGCGGGGGATATCACCTATCAGCTGCGCGCAGCGCTCGGCTAATCGAGCACAAGCGGCAGCTGGATACGAAACCCTTTTTTCATATCGCAGAGTCCGATCGTGCCCCGGTGGGCTTCGACAATCTGCCTGGAGAGGATGAGCCCTAGACCGTGCCCTTTGGTCTTGGTGGTGTGAAACGCCTCAAAGATCCGCTCACGATCGATAAAATCGGGCCCACTATCGACCACCTCCAGGGTGTGATACTGGCTGCAGGCGCTGTAGCTAACCTGCACCGTCCCTTCATCTTGCTCCCCCTCTTCGATGGCATCGATGGCGTTGAAGATCAGGTTTTGCAGCACCAGCCCCAGCAGATCCGAATCGGCCTGCATCGGTCGGCTCGGCAGCGTAAACTCAAACTCGATCGGCTTGGAGTAGGAGTAGTTCTGAACCGCCAGATCGAGATCTTCGGCCAGTTCGCAGAGGCTAAAGCGGCTGGGATTCAGGGTGAAGCCTTTGGAGAAGAGCAGGGTGGCTTTGACGATCCGCTCCACGCGCCAGATGGACTTTTTGATCTCCAGCACCAGCGATTTGGCCCCCAGATCGACGCGGTTAAAGAGTGTGGAGGCTAAAATCGCCACCGATCCCACCGGGTTGCGGATCTCATGGGCCAGGTGGGCGGCCATCTGACCCATCGCAATCAACCGCTCGTTTCGGCGGCTTTTGGTGTTGTCGGTGGCTGCGATGATCACCTTTGAGTTCTGGCGCGCCACCTGCAGGATGTAGTGGCGGCCCTCCACCTCGATCTCGCTGTCGTGATCATCCGGCGTGAGCTTGGCGGGCTCAAGCGGTATCCCGGCGGCCTTTTCGTTGGCCAAAAAGATCGTGCCGTCACTGTTGAGCACCCAGACCGCGACAGGCATCACCTCAATCACACCGCTAAAGAGCGAGGTGAGCTCATTGTACTGCTTCTCGACAATAAAGGTC
>PWVP01000027.1 GCA_003561815.1 Campylobacterota bacterium
ACGATCGAGTGCAGCGCCCCAACAGAGCGCGCCCGGCTCACCTGAAAAGGGCAAGCACCCCACCGCTATGCAGGAGCGCACAGAGACCAAAAAGAGCGGCGATCGCCCACAGACGCGAGCCTCACACCCGGAGCGCCCGAGCCCTACCCAAAGAGAGCAAACACCCCCTAGGCAGAGTGGCACCCCCCAAGAGAGCCGCGCGCCGCGCAGCAGCGCCCCCCAGGGCCACACACCGCCGAGCAGCACGGCCCAAAGCAGCGTAACCCAAAGTAGTGCACCCCAACCGCAGAGCGCACCCCCCCCAAGCAGCACACCTGCCCAAAACGGCCCAACCGAAACACAGAGCACACCCCCGACGCGATCGCCAGGCAGCGCCTCGCCCGATGCTCTGGCGACCCAAGAGAGCGATGAACCGAAGCAATCGGCCAACCGAAGCGATCGGCCCCAGGCCACCCCTGCAGCCGAGCGGACACCGGCAGGCCACCAAGCGCGGCCCCATCAGCCGATCGCGCAGAGCGATCAGGCGCGTCCTCTCACACCGCCGCCACGAGCGGGATCTCAGGAGGCGGGGCGCTCCAATCTGGCCGAGCAGGCGCGCGCGCAGAGTGAACGGGAGGCCAGGAGCGCACTGGAGAGCATCCGAACCGAACGGGAGGAGGCGCTGCGGCGCGGTGAGGGTATGCCCCGTAGCGAGAGCACCACCCGAAGCGCTGAGACCAACACACCGCCACAGCCAGGCAGTGTGCGCCTCACGCCACCGCAGCCAGGCAGCACAGCCTCCAGCCCCACACTCACCACACCTGCTCCCCAGAGCGAGGTCGCATCGGCGCGTCAGGGGCAGAGTGGCGGCAGCTCAGAAAACCCCTCCTCACGCAGCGAGGGGGCAGCGGCACTCAATCAGGCGCTTGAAGGGCGCATCCGGATGAGTCGCAGCACCCTAAACCACTTCGCCAGCCACCTTAAAGAGGCGGTTGAGAACTACAAGCCACCGCTCATGCGCGTGGCCATCACCCTGAGCCCTAAGGATCTCGGCGAGATTGAGGTGATCTTAAAAAGCCGGGGCAAACGGCTTCAGATCTCGATGCAGTCCAACCCCCAGGCGCTCGCCCTGCTCTACCAGAACAGCACCGAGTTTCGGCAGAACCTTCAGCAGATCGGGTTTGCGGATGTGGGGCTGAGCTTCGAAGGTGAAGAGTCCGGTGAACAGTCGCGGGGTGAAGGAGGGGCGCACCCTGACGATCGCTGGCAGCCGCCAGGCGACGCTAAAGAGGGCCATGAGGAGGAGCCTGAGGGAACAGAAGTTGCTTTAGCTCCCAAAAAAGCGGTGGTGGAAATCCCCCTTTATGGATAAAGGAGTGTCATGCCTAGCGCCATTGCAGCCAACGATCTCGCCGCCGGTATCAACCCAAAAGCGGGGGAGGCCTTCAATCCCAGCAGTGTACTGGATAAGGACAGCTTTCTTAAACTGATGCTCACCCAGCTGCAGTATCAGGACCCCACCAGCCCGATGGACACCGACAAGATGCTCTCCCAGACGGCGGATATGGCGGTGATCGAGTCTCAAGAGAATATCCGCGAGAGCATGGAGTCGATGGTCAATCAGTTTAAGGCCACCACCAGCTACCAGATGATTAGCGCCGTGGGGAAGATGGCCGATACCGGCGAAAATGCGGTTCGGTTTGAAAACGGCGGGGAGCCCTATGAGGATCTCTTCCACTTCGAAGAGGATAGCGACGGTGCGCTACTGATTATCCGAAACGAGCAGGGCAATATCATCCGCCAGCAGCAGATCGACGCAGAGATCCCCCAGGGGCTCAATCCGATCCGGTGGGATGGGCGCCACAATAACGGCGATCCGGTCGATGCAGGCACCTACCATCTGGAGGTGCGCCACACCGGCCGCTACACCGGCAGAAACTTTGTAAGCCAGCTGGGGGTCTACCCCATCGACTCCATCGTGCTCGATCAGCAGACACCGCGCCTGAGTGTGGGCGGCGCCTACTACACCCTTGATCAGATCCGCGCGATCAAAGAGAGGCCATGAACGGCTCCTTCTGGAACGCCGTCACCGGAGCTAAGAGCCACCAGACGGCCATCGATGCCACCGGCAACAACATTGCCAACATCAACACCACCGGCTACAGAGCCAGCCGGACAGAGTTTGCCAATCTCTTTAGCGAAACGCTGAATGTCAACCAGCAGACCCTCTCGAGCGACAAAGGGATGGGCACACGGGTGCAGGCCACCGCCACCGATATGCGTGCGGGCACCTACCAGAGCACCGACAACACCTTCGATGTCGCCCTCAGCGGCAACGGGTGGTTCGTGGTGCTGGGCACCAACCCCTACGATGCCAAGCAGGTCGCCTACACGCGCGATGGCGCCTTTAGTCGCGATCGCGACAGCTTCTTAGTCAGCCAGAGCGGCAACTATGTCCTAGGCAGCACCTACGGAAACCTTATCGAAGAGAACGGTATGTGGCGCATCGACCCATCAGTCCAGACCGGAGGATTGCAGGCTCTAGGTGCACAAGGACCTCTGCGCGTGCCGAGTGATATCACCTTCCCTCCGGTAGCCACCAGCGAAGCCACCCTCAATGCCAACCTCAGCGGCCAGGAGACACTCCAGATCGAACGGGACCAAAGAGATCGCGACCTCTCCGCGCTGCTCGATCGAAACGGCGCGGCGATGGAGATTCGCCCCGGCGAGGGGGTGCTGATCGCCGCTGGCGAGGAGCAGGCGTTCTATGGTGATGGCGGGATCCGGATGGAGCGCACCCTTACAGGGGGGATCGAAGGCCCCTTTAGTGTCGTGATCAATGGTCAGCTTGTCGAGGCTGACTGGGAAGCCGGAGCCGATGGGGCAGCGATCGCCTCAGCCATAGCCGCTGCTGCCAATGCGCTAGAGGGCGTTAGCGCCCAGTCAACTGGCGATCGCCTCACAATCGGCGCAGGGCAGAGTCTGCAGATTAGCCAGAGCAGTGAGCCGGGGCTGATGGGCAGCCTCTCAGCGGATGTGATTCGCTACCAAAAGGGGGGCGTTGAGACCCTATCGGATCTCGCCCGCGCGATCGAGACAACCGTCCAAAGACGCCATGAGACCGCACAGCTGCACCACCTTAGCGACGGCTCTTTGAATCTGAAGGCCCAAGAGCGCGTCGATCTGCAGATTGGCGCCATCGACAACACCAACAGCAATCTGCTCGCCGCCCTCTCCCCCCTAACGCTGGGTGCGGGCAGCTCCCTTAGAAGCGAGCCCTTTAATCAGACCGTCCTCAAGACCAGCCAGCACGCCGTCTCCCCCGATGGAAAGCGACTCGAAATCGAGACCAATCTCACCCTGAGCCGCCAGGCCAGCGAGAGCGAGCCAGCACTGTGGGAGGCGAGTGCTCAGCTGGTTCGTCAGGTGAGCGCCACCAATCAAAGCGATCTGAGCAATCTCTACTTTCGCGACGCGCCGCTGGATCTCAAAGGGGGCGAGGATGTCTGGTTTAATGCCGGAAAACCGGCCGCCGGGATAGACGATCGCCGAGGATACAGCCTCAAGCTGGCCGATGACAGCCCCAACGGCACCGATGCCCAGGTGAGTTTCACCCTGGGCGATCAGGCCTTTAGCGTCACCGCCCCCGATGGCTCCGATCTGGCCACCATCGCCAGCGCGATCAGCAGTGAGCTGGAAGCGGCCGGTTACGCCTCGCAGCGCAGCGGCTCAGAGCTGATCATCTTTCCGCGGGAGGGGGAGCCTCTGCACTTTAGTCAGGGGCAGACCAACCTGGCCAATCTGACCTATGAGGATATGTCGCTCGGGCGCATCACCTACTCCCCTGGCATGAGCCTTGAAGCCTTCAAAGATGAGATCAGTGCCATCGGCGCACCTTTAGGGGTGAGCGCCGTGCTCGAAAACGGCGCGCTGGCACTGCAAAACAGCCGTGAGACGCGCACCAGCGCCTCTTTGCTCTCCGGTGAGAACACCCCGGAAAATTTCCAAAACCTCTTCGCCCGGCTTAATGGCGCTCTAGAGGCGGGGGCCAGGCAAGATCCCATCACCTTCAGCGCCCGTGAGATCCTGAGCCAGAGTGGACCACAGACGGTTCGCTTCGGTGCGGATGGGCGACTGGCCGAGGGGGAGAGCCTGACACTTAACAACGGCGGAACACCTCTGGCGATCAAAATGGATCTCACCCAGTGGGCGGAGGTGGAGGGGTTTGCCGACCTGCAACAAAACGGCGCCTTTGAGGGAGGGCTTAAAGCCTACGATATCAACCGTGAGGGGCAGATTGTCGGTAGCTTCAGTAACGGCCAGTCCAGTGTCATCGGCCAGCTGGCGGTCTATCACTTCCGCAACGATCAGGGGCTGATGCGCACAGGCGAAAACCATTTTATGCAGAGCGAGAATAGCGGTGAGCCCTTCTTCTGGGTGGATGAGACGGGCGCCTATGTCCCCGGTGCGCTTGTACAGGGGCGAACGCTGGAGGGCTCCAATGTCCAGAGTGCTAAAGCCCTTACCGAGCTTATCGTCTACCAGCGCTCCTACGAAGGGAGTGCCAAAGCGATCACCACCAGCGATGAGCTGGTCCAGGGCGCCATCCAGATGAAACGGTAGGGGGTGTACAGATGGTATTTAGGAACAATATTTGCTTTAAAGACCAAGCGATAATTTCGATAAGGATTGCCCCATGATGCGATCACTCTTTAGCGGTGTCTCCGGACTTGTCAGCCACCAGGTGGCGATGGATGTAGAAGGCAACAACATTGCCAATGTCAACACCGCCGGCTTTAAATACTCCCGTACCAACTTCGAAGATAGCCTGCTGCAGACCATGAAGCCTGCCACCAGCCCCCAGGGGCAGCTCGGTGGGCGCAATGCGCTGCAGGTGGGAAGCGGTGTCGGTGTGGCAACGGTACAGCGAATCCACTCGCAGGGTTCGACACAGGCGACCGATAACAACACCGATATGGCCATCAACGGCAACGGCTACTTCGTCGTCAGCGATGATGGGGGCCGAAGCTACAAGTACACCCGGGCGGGTAACTTCAGCATGGACGCCCAGGGCAATCTGGTCAACCCCAACGGCCTGATCGTGCAGGGGTGGAAGGCGGATCACAACTTTGAGGTTGACTCCACCATGGGGATTCGAAACATCAATATCGATCCGGGCATGACGGTTCCCGCCCGCGCCAGTAGCGAGATCACCATCAACGCCAACCTCAATGCCGGCATCAGTGTCGAGCCCCAGGAGCGAAGCCCCGTTAAGAGCACCGTGAGTCTCGATGCCGATATCGGCAGTCTTTACAACTACGAGGGCAAGCCGCTTCGTCTGCAGCGCAACGAGGACACCCTCACGCTGGAGCTCACCCGCCGCTACGATGATAACGGCACCACCGTCGAGGAGACCGCTGTGCACACCTTCGCCTATGGCGACACCAGCGCTGTGGGCGATGGCCGCTTTAGAACCATGAAGGATCTTCTCGATGAGATCAACTTCCAGCTAAAAGACTCCACCGGCACCCACGACAACCGGATTATGCTCACCGGTGACGGCCAGATCGCCGGTGCACGGCACATCACCGAGATTATTGAGACCCCCACCAGCAACGCCCTTTTAGAGGATATCCTCGAGCCGGTCACCTACGGCAGCTTTATCTCCCGATCCTTTAAAAGCGATGTCAACGGATCGATCGGTAGTGATATCGTCGGCGAGATGTTTAACTCTCAAGGGGAGGCCTTTATGCTCGAGAGCGGTCAAGGCACCGCCTTTAGCGTCTCCAATCTGGGCGAGACGCGGAAGTTTGTCTACCGTGAGCCCCACCCGGACAACGCCGGAAGCTACTTTAACAACAACTTCCAGGATCGCGCCGATATCGAAACCGCAACCGCCGATCAGGGTTTTCGCTGGATGCGCGATGCCGGGGGCGATCAGGCCTTTATGACCACCGGTCAACAGATCAGCTTCAACTTCAACCCCGATGCAGCAGGCGGGCCCGATGAGACCATCAACATCAACCCCATCACCCTCACCTACGGCACAGGCGGAGCCAACAGCTTCCAGAGCATCCAGGATCTCATCGATCAGGTCAACATCACCCTTGAGACCAGCCAGAGCCACATCCGTATCGGCTGGGATGAGGAGACCGGCCAGATAGTGGACTCACACGGCGTGATCGGCGGTGTCGCCCTGGCCGATGCCGACGGCAACGCCCCGGCAGCGGGTACGCCGCTCGATCGGCTGGCGGCCAACTTCGCCTCACTGGCGGGGGCCGATGGTGAAGCGAGTGCCACAGGGGAGTTTCGTAAAAACGACACCTACTACTTCACCAACACCCAGGAGCTGCTCAACCTCCACCAGATGGCGCTTGATGATGCGGGTGATTCACTAAACCATGTCACACCGATTCGCGCACAGGCGACCATCGATGATGAGGGGCGTATCGCCATCAAGAACAACGGCTCGGTCAACTTCGATGTCCGATCCACCGGCTACTCCGCCGATCAGCGGGCGATGGGGGCCGATGAGGGGAACAAACGCTTCACCAACGCCATGAGCCTGAACGCCACCGTAGCGGCCGGCTCACAGACCAATAGCGATCGGATGTTTGCCGCCACCTGGCGCACCGGCGTAGAGGTGTACGACTCCAGCGGCAGCCGCCACCAGCTCACCTTTAACTTCCGAAAGGTCTCCACCAGTCAGGACAATAACGAGCCCACCGTCTGGCGCTGGAATGTGGATGCGCCCGAGCCCACCAGCTTTGAGTATCCCACCTTCGGCGAGATCCGCTTCAACCTTGATGGCAGCGTGCAGTCCTACTCGCCGCCCTCCATCACCCTCAACCCCAACACCGGCTCCTCTAGCGGGCAGGTGGTTCGGCTCGACTTTGGTGAGGGGGGCGCTTTTCACGGGCTGACCAGCTTCGCCGAGGAGTCCAACACCCGCTTTAGGGATGCCGACGGCTACGCGGGGGGGTTCCTGCGCGATATCACCGTCGATCAGACCGGCACACTGCTAGGCGTCTTCTCCAACGGCCAGAACTTCAAGCTCGCCCAAGTGGCACTGGCCACCTTCGCCAATGACGAGGGGCTGGAGTCACAAGGGGGCAACCTCTACACCCGCAGCTCCAACTCCGGCGGCCCCACCGTCGGCACCGCCGGAACGGCCAGCCGTGGAGAGATTGCGCCGAGCAACCTGGAGATGAGTAATGTCGACCTCTCCAAAAGCTTGACCAACCTCATTATCGTCCAGCGGGGCTATCAGGCGAGCTCTAAGACCATCACCACCTCCGATCAGCTTCTTAACACGCTGCTGCAGCTTAAGCAGTAGCCGCTGATTGGTGGATAACACCTGCGCATTTTTAGAGAGCGCCCCGCCCCAGGCGGCGCTCGACTTTCTGCTCAAGCGGTGGAGTGCCAACCACCGCTTCTTTAAGCGCCACCACCCTAAACTGGCCGCACTCTTTGATCGCCCCACCCGCGAGTATGAACTCAGCCTCAGTGCCGCTGGGATCAACCTCTGCCATAAAGCGACCGGGCAGATGGTCTACCCCGTTAGCCAGGGGCGCTCCATGCTGATTCAGACCGCTCGCGTACTGGCCCAGAAGCCGCTTGAGAGCCCGCACTACCAAACGATCGCCACCCAATCAGCGCTCACGGCCCAGGATAGCACCCAGCACCCCATCACCGCACCGGCTATCAACACATTGCTAGAGGCGCTTGAGCCCGCGCACTACCACCCTGGGCAGCTCTTTATGGATAGCGGCTTATCGCTGCCGCCGCTTGTGGTCTATGGCCTGCTCAGCGGACTGGGCCTGCAGCTTCTTTTAGAGGAGGGGTTTACCCCCAGTGGGGTTTTGATTATAGAGCCCAACTGCGACTTCTTTCTGCTCTCGGCCTACTTTATCGACTATGGCGCCCTGAGTCGCTGGGGGCTGGAGCTCTCCATCGGTGAGACGATCAGCCAGGCGCAGGCGGCGGGATTTTTTGCCCAGTCGCTTATCTCGCGCAGCTTTGTCCGCCTGGAGCAGCAAAACTACGAAGATGGGGCGCTCCAGGCGGCCAAACAGAGTGTCCACGCGGCAGCACAAAGTGTGCTGCGTGGATGGGGAAGCGCTGAAGATGAGCTCATCGGGGTAAAAAACAGCCAGATAAACCGCGCAGCGGCACACCCGATGCTCGCCACGGCCCAAAGAGTCGATATGCCCATCTGTGTCGTCGGCAGCGGCCCCTCACTCGATGCACTTTTGCCCCACCTTCGCACCCACCATGAAAAGCTGATTCTCTTCTCCGCAGGCACCGCCCTTAAACCGCTACGCCAAGCGGGCATTACGCCCGATTTTCAGATAGAGATTGAGCGGCTCGATCATGTCGCCAGCGTCTTGAGGGCTGCACCACTGGATAAGATCCCCCTCATTGCAGCCGATCTGGTCCATCCGAGCACCCTTGAGGCGGCGCAGGCGTGCTACCTCTTTAGCCGGGACTACGCCGCCGCAGCCCATCTTGATGGCGCACACGCGCCCCTTTTAGAGGCCAATCCGCTGGTGGGAAACGCCGCGCTGGCGCTCGCACTCTGCTTTAGTGACGAGATCTATCTTGCGGGCCTGGATGTCGGCTTCCTGCCCGGTGGACGCCGGCACGCTACGAAGAGCTTTTATGACGATCGTGACGATGAGGGCCACGGCGGCTTTGAGGTGGCGGGCAACTTCGGTGGGGTTTTTCACAGCAGCGGCCTGCTTAACAAAAGTCGTCTTGCGCTGGAGCGGGCCATCGCCAGCGCCCCCCATGCGCAGGTCTTTAACCTCTCCGATGGGGCGGCGATCCGTGGCGCGAGCCCCTTGAGTGCTCAGGCGTTTGCCCCCTCTGGTGGCGATAGAGCCGAAGCGCTGATGCAGATTCGCACCGCATTTGCACCCCCCAAGCCCCCTCCAAAGAGCGCGCACAACCCAAAAGAGTCGCTTCAGGCGTACCAAAAGGCGCTTTTTAAGAGGCTTGGCCACACCCCTCCTGAAAACTACCATCAGCTTCGCGATCGAATCGACACGATTCACCGCCAGAGTGTCGCCCTGATGGCGCGCTACCCGCTAGCGGCCACTTTGATGCGCGGAACCGTATGGCACCTGCTGGCCACCTGGCATAAAGGGGCTATTCAGAGCAGCTCTGCCAATCAAAAGCCGCTCTTTGTCGCCTTTAAAAAGGCGCTTGAGGGGGTGTTTGGTGCGGTTAGTCGCGCCCTAGATGGCGCACCCAAAGCCACGCCGAGAGAAACGCCACCCCCACAAAAACGATCGTCGCAATCTTAAGCCAGAGCGGCAGCGGCTCACTGAGAAACGGCACGGAGCACCTCCTCACAGCGCGCACAGGGGCGATCGTGATCCAGAGCGACATACTTCCAGCAGCGGGGACATTTGGGCTTCGGACTCTTTGCGATCGCAAAGCTCTCGCCCAGAAGCTCGAAGCGGCCGACCACCTCCAGCCCCTCTTCGCTGCTGTAGACGCCTGAAAAGCTGATCCAGTCAGCCAGATCCTCCGGGCTAAGCGCTTTGGCTTTGGGGTTTTGGGTGATGAGTACCATCTCTAAAGAGTTCTTCACATCACCGGATTTCTTAATCTCATCCACCCGCTCAAAGAGCGCTTCACGCAGCGCCATCAGCCACTCCCCATCGAGATCGCTGCTCACCTGCGGCAGCGGTAGGTGAATCAGATCAAAGATATCGCGCATCTGCCCCTTTAAAAGAGCGGGTGCGTGCTCAATCACCTCATCGGCGGTGTAGGTCAAAACCGGCGCAATCAGCCCCAGCAGGGTGCGGCTGATGTAGTAGATAGCGCTCTGTGCGCTCTGGCGGCGGCGGCTCTGTGGCCCGTCGCAGTAGATGCGATCTTTGCAGAGATCGAGATAGACCCCGGAGAACTCCACCACCACGAAGTGGTTGATACGGTGAAACGCCTTGGCGAAGTCGTACCCCTCAAGCGCGCTCTCCACCTCACTGAAGACCTCAAAAGCCCGCTTTAAGATCCAGCGATCCATCGGCCCTAGATCGGCCGGATCGAGCGGCTGCTCCAGATCGCTGATGTTGGCCAGCATAAACCGGAAGGTGTTGCGCAGCTTACGGTACTGCTCGGCCACCTGCTTGAGGATGTTGTCGCTAATCTTCACCTCGCTGCGGTAGTCACTCATCGCCACCCAGAGCCGCAAAATCTCCGAGCCCATCTTGCTGGCCACATCGCCAGGGGCGATCACATTGCCCTTGGATTTGCTCATCTTGTTGCCCCGCTCATCGACGGTAAAGCCGTGGGTCAAAATCGCCCGGTAGGGGGCCGCATCGTGGGCGGCCATGCTGGTCAGCAGCGAGCTTTGAAACCAGCCGCGGTGCTGATCGCTCCCCTCCAGATAGAGATCGGCTGGCGCCTGACCGGCATCATACTGACCACTTCGCAGAACCGCCGACTGGGTTGATCCGCTATCAAACCAGACATCAAGAATGTCCTCCACCTTCTCTAGCCGATCGGCCTCATACCCTGCACCTTCGGGCAAAAAAGCCTCCACCGGATGGGTCGCCCAGGCGTCGCACCCCTCCTTCTCGAAGATCGCAGCGGTCTTTTCCAAAACCGCCTCATCATAAATCACCTCACCGCTGAGCTTATCCCTTAAAAAGGCGATCGGCACCCCCCAGTCGCGCTGACGGGAGATACACCAGTCTGGCCGCCCCTCGATCATGCTGCTTAGCCGGTTGCGGCCACTCTCAGGATGGAAGGTGACCGCTGCGATGGCGCTTAGGGCCCGCGCGCGCAGACTCTTCTGGGCTTTGGCGGGCTCATCCATCGCGATAAACCACTGGCGCGTGGCGCGAAAGATCACCGGGGTGTGGGTGCGCCAGCAGTGCGGATAGCTGTGCTCAAAGCGGCTGTGCTTAAGCAGCGCCTCGCCAAGCATCTCAATAATCCGCTCGTTGGCCTTAAAGATGTGCATCCCCACAAACTCCTGGGCAGCGGGCAGCAGCCCTTCGCGCACCACCGTCTCATCGAAGCAGCCAGTCTCATCCACCGGCATCACCACCTCCAGATCGTAGGCCAAAGAGGCGCGGTAGTCCTCTTCACCATGACCCGG
The DNA here is from genome assembly GCA_003561815.1 of Campylobacterota bacterium. Taxonomy (GTDB): domain Bacteria; phylum Campylobacterota; class Campylobacteria; order Campylobacterales; family SZUA-545; genus CSSED11-302. Next base: position 11,093 of record PWVP01000027.1, read on the forward strand.
CGCGGTGTGAACCAGTCCGGTCCCCTCCTCCATCAGGACATGCTCACCCATAATCAGCACGCTTTTGCGATTGTTGAGCGGATGGATCGCTTCGAGCCGATCGAAAAAGCGACCCGCAAAGCTTTTGGCCGGATCGCCGCTAATCACCCCCTGATCGATCAGACGCTGATAGCAGGCACGCGCCACCAGAAAGCCATCCGTCGTCACCAGGTACTCCTCATCGGGGTTGAGTGCGATGGCCACATTGGCTGGCAGTGTCCAGGGGGTGGTGGTCCAGATCACCGCTTTGGCCTCACTCAGACCCAGCTTCTTACACGATGGAGCATCCAGATCGAAGGCGACAAAGATGGAGTCGGAGGTTTTGCTCTCGTACTCCACCTCGGCCTCTGCCAGCGCACTGCGCGCCGCCCAGGACCAGTAGACCGGCTTTTTGCGCTCTACCAGAAGGCCCGCTTTGGCCACCCGGCAGAGCTCACGGTAGATGTTGGCCTCGAAGTGGTACGCCATGGTCACATAGGGGTTCTCCCAGTCCGCCACCACACCGAGATGAATAAACGCCTCCTTCTGGGTCTGCACAAAGTGCGCGGCGTGCTCTCTGCAGAGCGTGCGAATCGTCGACTTTGAGGCGGTCTGCTTCTTTTCGCTGCCCAGCTTCTTCTCGACCTGCTGCTCGATCGGCAGACCGTGGCAGTCCCAGCCGGGTACAAACCGCACCGAACGGCCACGGAAGTAGTGCTGCTTGACAATGATATCTTTGAGCACTTTATTGAGCGCGTGGCCGATATGGATCTCGCCGTTTGCGTAGGGGGGGCCGTCATGCAGCGTAAAGAGGGGTGCCCCCTCACGGTTGCGCTTCATGCGATCATAGACCCTCTCGCTCTGCCATCGACTGTAGCGCAGCGGCTCGTTTTTAGGCAGGTTGCCCCGCATGGGAAAGGTGGTTTTGGGTAAAAAAAGCGTCTCTTTATAGTCCATAATACTCCATCACTCCATCTATCGGTTTTATATTAAAAGAAGTTTTTTGAGCGCAGAAGCGGGCGGCCCTGGGCGATGTTGTCCGTGGCGATCCAGCTGAGCATGGGCCTTAGGTGGCGCTCGGCCTCTCCTCGACTCATCCTAAAGAGCGCCAGCCGCGCCGCTAGGGCCGGTGTCGTCACAAACCGCAGGCGGTGGGGCGCATGGCGCGAAAGCAGCTCCTCAAAGCCCATGTACTCCGGCCCACAAAGGGGATAGGTCGCCCCCCAGCACTCCGGATGATCAAGCGCATGGGCCACATTTCGCAGCACATCCTCGATATGTATCGGCGAGATCACCGTCTGTGGCCCCCAAAAGCGCGGCAGCACACGGCGCGTGGTCAGCACACTAATGAGCCGCTGCAGCGGGCTCTTATCGCCGAAGATGATCGAGGGTTTAAAGATAAGGTGATCCAGCCCGGCGTGCTCCACCAGCCCTTCGGCTACGAACTTCGCCTGCTGGTAGTCGTTCTCAACGGTGTCGATGTTGTTCACCGAGAAGTGCATAAAGCGGGGGACACGATTGGCTTTGGCAAACTCTAGCAGGTTGCGCACGACCGCCAGATAGCGGCGCTTGCCCTCCTCCTGCGAACCGGCTCTATAGCACTCGATACAGTTAATCACCATATCCACCGGCTGATCGAGGCGCAGAAAGTCGATAGGCTGGGTCAGATCGAGCAGAAGATTGTTGATCGCCCCCTGGGCCGGGCGGGTGAGCGAGAGGTTGATAAAGTCGTGCTCGCCACCAAGGCGCTCAATAATGCGGCTGCCCACATAACCACTCCCACCGGCAATCAAAATCCTCAAAGGCGCTCCTTAAAACTTCACCAGATGGCTGTAGAGTTTCACGATGCGCGGATCCGGCGCCAGCGAGATGGCGGCACTCTCTTTGCCTTTGTAGTCGATATGGCTCAAAATATCGCGGATGATATTGAGCCGTGCGCGCTTCTTGTCGTTGGCATCGACCAGTATCCAGGGGCAGTAGGGGGTGTGGGTACGCGAGAGAGTTTCGACCTTCGCTTTGCTGTACTCATCGTAAAACTTGATGGATTTAAGATCCATCTCTGAAAGCTTCCACCGCTTGAGCGGATCGGTTTTTCGCGCCTCCATCCGGGCGATCTGCTCCTCTTTGTTGATGGTCAAAAAGTACTTAAACATAATAATACCATCCTCGACCAGCATCTGCTCAAACATCGGCACCTGGTGCATAAACTTCTGATACTCCTCGGCCGTGCAGAAGTTCATCACCTTCTCCACCCCCGCACGGTTGTACCAGCTGCGATCGAACAGCACAATCTCCCCGGCATCGGGCAGACGGCTCACATAGCGCTGGAAATACCACTGTTTGCGCTCCACATCGGAGGGCTTCAGCAGTGCCACCACCCGCGCGCCACGGGGGTTGAGGTGTTCGGTGATGCGCTTAATCACCCCCCCTTTTCCAGCCGCGTCGCGCCCCTCGAAGATAATCAGGATGCGGCGATCGTTTTGGGTGACCCAGTTTTGGAGTTTGACCAGCTCCTCTTGAAGCAGCAGCAGCTCCTTCTCGTAGTAACGCCGCTTGAGCTTGCCCTTTTTATTGAAGAACTCTTCGTTGCCCTCCAGATCGTGTCCAATCCCCTCCTCGCGGGGGAGGCGACCAACCGGATCGCTTTTTCGCTTTTTATCCCGCCCCATTACCGGAAACCTCTCTTTAATTTAATACAGCTGCTGATATGGTAATGCAAAACGCCTTTAGGGGAGGGGAAATGCTGCACCTTTTTGGGCTCGATCCCGACTCGGCCAGAACACTCACTGCGCCGATCGCTCAGCATCTGGAGCTGGATCTGGACTCTCAGGCTCATGAGGGGGGCTGGAGTCTCCTGCAGGCCAAAGGGGCCAACGCCGATCGCTTCTATCAGGAGGCGCAGCTGCTCTTTCCCCGCGCCTTTGTGGCCGATAATCCCTTCTCCTATGCCACCGATCGGCTGCGAAAGAAGAGGTGGCGCATCGCGCTTGCTGAGAGCTGCACCGGCGGGGGGCTCGCGGCGGCCTTTAGTGCCATCAGCGGCGTGTCGGATGTGTTTGAGGGGGGCGTGATCACCTACTCCAATCGACTCAAAACCGCCTGGCTGGGCGTCGATCCCGATACACTCGACCAGCACGGCGCGGTTAGCGAGGCGGTCATCGAGCAGATGGTAGCGGGGGTGCTAAAGAGCAGCCGCGCCGAGTGTGCGCTAGCCACCAGCGGCGTCGCCGGACCGAGCGGTGGCACCGCCGCCAAGCCGGTCGGCACGGTTTTTGTCGCCAGCGGGTCGCTTCAGGAGGGGATTTTTTGTGAGCGGCTTCAGCTTCAAGGCGAGCGCGCCGCCATCCAGCGCCAGAGCGGCTTTCACGCCCTGCGCCTACTTCTACAGAACCACCTTCTTTAAAATTTTTTAAAATTTTCAAAAATCGCTTGACATAGAGATAAAATTTCACTAGAATTCTGCCTCACATTTGCGTGACTCGTTAGCTCAGTTGGTAGAGCATCTCACTTTTAATGAGAGGGTCGTTGGTTCGAGCCCAACACGAGTCACCAGTTCTTTGATTATCTTATCAGCAATAGACGCTATAATTTCATTTTAGGTCCCCATCGTCTAGTGGCCAAGGACCCCGTCTTTTCGAGGCGGTAACAGGGGTTCAAATCCTCTTGGGGACGCCACTAGGGGACGGACGGTCGTTTAGCTCAGTTGGTAGAGCGCCACCCTTACAAGGTGGATGTCATTGGTTCGAGTCCAGTAACGACCACCATCTTGTCTTTGCTGTTTCTTTTTTTTGAGTGGTCCGGTAGTTCAGTTGGTTAGAATGCCGCCCTGTCACGGCGGAGGTCGCGGGTTCGAGTCCCGTCCGGACCGCCACTCTTAAAAGCTTACAAACCTCTCCTGTCATTAACTTTTTAGCCTATTAAAAACCATCATTGCACCCTCCTGGCACCCATATATCACGCTTTAACAAACCGCTGCCAGAGGCAGAATCCTCACCGATCATTTAGGCGAAGGAGATCTGTACTTTCCGGCCAAACACTTTTGCGATGCGCTCCATCATGGATAGCGTCAAGTTGGCATTGCCACGCTCTAGGCGGCTGATCACCGCTTGGGTGGTTCCGGCCTTCTCGGCTAGCTCTGCTTGTGTCATCTTTTTTTCATTTCTCAAGCGGATAAACTCGCTGATAATCTGATATTTCAACTCCCGCTCTTCCCAGGCTCTGCGAAATTCGGGATCCTGCAGGGATCTCTCCAGATGTTTTCTAAAGTCACTCATCCTCTTACCTCTTTCATGCGCTCTTTGGCAATCTCAATCTCTTTGCGTGGTGCCTTTTGGGTTTTCTTCATAAACCCGTGGAGCATCACAAGATGTAGGGCATCCCCACACCCAGGCCGTGCTCTTCTAGCAGACCAAATATCCGAAAAATATCCGCCCTTGCATCGACCGGAATAGACTCTAGCCACTCCTGAATAGGGCACTTTCCGTTTGCCTGTTTGTAATAATCAACCGACCACTTCGCCGTCGCCATAATTTATTATATCTTTTTTGACATATTTTGCAAGGCTGCGCGACTTAGCTCGGTAACGCGTGGGCCCCTGCCTTTGCCCGTATCTGGCAATAGCGCCGATCATGTCCACCCTTTTGACTTTATGCCCTTTTTTTGGCTACGCTTCGCAGAAATCCTAAAAGCGAGCTGCCACTTTGATCACCCAGTCACTCCAAGAAGCGATGCAGCAGTCGGTCTACGGCCGCGACCAAGAGATCGAGCATCTGCTGACGCTCACTACCCAGGCACTTCTCTCCTCCCGTGAAACGCTGCGCCCTGTGGCGACCCTCTTTGGGCAGGGGGGCAGCGGGCGCGGCCACCTGATTGCCACCCTGGCTCAGGCACTTGAGCGCCCCTTTAGCACCCTCGATCTCAGCGAGATCACCGAAGAGAGTCTCGATCGGCAGCTTCAGGGCCTGAGTGCTCAGACGGTTCTACTGCTACGCAACCCCGAAAAAGCGCCCGAGGCGATGCAGCACCGCTTGCTCGCGCTGCTGGGCGACGGGCGCTTTAGCGAGATGCTGCTCTTCTTTAGCGCGCGACTCGGCGATCGCTTCTATCTCGATGGAGGGTTTCTCGCGCAGTTTTATGCACAACCCATCTGGGCCGGTGGCGCTGTGATGGAGCATCTAGGGGGCCAAAAGGGGCTGAGCACCGCCCTGCTCTCCTTTATGGCACTTGGCGGAGCGATTCCCCTCTCGCCACCGGATCTATCGATGCTCTTTGCGATCGCGCAGCGAGAGCTCGAAGCGCTGAGTGCCCCCTTTGAGGCCCAGACCAAAAGCCCCCTAAAGCTCGATCGCCCCGGACTGATTGCCCAGGCGCTCACTCTGGCGCTGGCACCCTGGCTGAACGCTAAACGGATCAAAGCCCATCTGCCCGCACTGCTTCTGGATGCGCTTTTGCAGGCGATTAAGCGGCGGGGGGCTCAACCTGAATCGATCCAGGTTCGCGTCACTGCCGTCGCCGCACGGGAGCTAAAGCTACTCGGAGAGGATCTCTCAAGCCTGGGTTGGCGCCTTAGCCGGGATCTGGATCGCACACAGCTTAAGTGGCAAAGCCGCCTGCAAAAGGGGCGGCTCACCCTCTCGCTGCAGCACATCACCCTGGTGCCCAACACCGATGAGGCGAGCGATAACGGCACCCTGCCCGCCTACCGCTTCACCCGGGGCTTTGATCAGATCTTTGGTCAGCGGGCGGCCAAACGGGAGCTAGAGGCGGTCATCGCACTACTCAAAAGCCCCAAAAAGCTCGATCGCTTCCAGACGCCGCCGCCTCAAGGGCTTTTGCTGCACGGCCCGGAGGGGGTGGGCAAAGCCTCCCTCGCCCAGGCGTTCTGTACGCAGATGGGGCGCCCCTGCTTTGTGATCGCTGGCAGCGAGCTGTTTGACGAGAGCCATATCGCACTGGTCTATGAGCAGGCGGCCCGCCACGGCCCCTGTGTCGTCTGGCTTAAAGAGATTGATGCCAAAGGCGTGATCGGAGGTGTCGTAACCGCCGTACCGACCGAGCGGCTTGAGAAGCTGATCGCCCAATCCGGCGAGGGGGTCTTTACCCTCGCAACCGCCCAGATACTTGAGGAGGTGCCCGACACCCTGCTCGATCCCGGACGGCTAGACTGGATGGTGGAGATTCCTGATCTGGACTATGAGGCGCGAAAGGCCTTTATGGGTGAGCTGCTCAAACGGCCCTGCGCAGAGGGGGTGCGGGCTGGAAACCTGGCCCGCTACGCCAGCGGTATGAACACCAACGAGCTGGCCCGCTTTGAGCGGCGTGCGCTTCTGGAGGCGGCCAGACGGGGGCTGAGTGTGCTCGATGAGCCCTTTTTGATTGAGCAGATCAACACGGTCAAGTATGGCCACCGCCTGGAGGGCAACCGCCTGAAAAACTACCGCCAGGAGCTTGAGACCACCGCCTACCATGAGGCGGCCCACGCGGTTGTCTCCACACTGCTGCAGCCGGATAAGCCGATCGAGCAGGTGACCGCCGCTCCGCGCGCTGGGGCACTCGGTTTTGTCGCCTACGAGATCGATGATAAGCTTGCGAGCTTGAGTCGCCAGGAGGTTCAGAGCGCTTTGGCGGTTTTGATGGCCGGACGGCTGGCGCAGATTAGAGCCTTTGGCGAGAGTCGCATCGATAGCGGCGGCGCGGACGATCTGGAGCGGGCTACGGCGCTGGCCTGGGCGGCGGTTAGCGCACTGGGGCTCGATGAGGAGCTCGATTTTTTAAGTGTCGGACAGCTGCCGGAGGTGCTGGGCTTTGTCCCTTTCGCTGCACGGATCGAAGCGCGGGTGCAGCACTGGCTGGAGGGGGCAAAAGCCCGTGCCCAGACCCTTATCGAGCAGCACTGGGAGAGCATCGATCGGCTGGCGAGCGCCCTGATCGAATCAGAAACCCTTGAGGGCAAAACTTTAGAGACCATCCTTAAACCTTTGCGCCGCTGACCGATGTTGGAGAGTAGAAAACCCGCCAGAAAAGAGGAGTGATGCAGCGACCCGAGCCCATCGATCGCCAGAAGCAGTTTGGCGAGAACGAGTTCATCGTCTCCAAAACCGATCTAAAGGGCCGCATCACCTACGGCAATGCACTCTTTATCAACATCTCCGGCTACACCGAAGCAGAGCTGCTAGGCGCACCGCACAGCATTTTGCGCCACCCCGATATGCCCCGGGCGGTCTTTAAGCTGCTCTGGGACCGCATCCAGGCCCAAAAAGAGATCTTTGCCTATGTCAAAAACCTCGCCAAAGATGGCAGCTACTACTGGGTGCTCGCACAGGTCACCCCCTCGCTGGATGATCAGGGTCAGAGCATCGGCTACCACTCGGTACGCCGCCGCCCTAAAGAGTCGGCCCTTGAGGCGATCGCCCCCCTTTATGCCCGGATGCTCACCCTGGAGCGCGATCGGGGGATGGAGGCATCAGCAGCCTTCTTGATGGAGACACTCCAGACGAAAGGGGTCAGCTACGATGCCTTCATCCACTCTCTCTAAAGCAGCCCTTTTAGCGGGTGCCGGCGCACTGCTCTGTGCCGTAGGGGCGGTTATTGCGCTGCTCTTTTTAGGCCTTTGGCTCATAGGGGCCGTGCTGCTTGTGGCCACACTGCTGGCCGCCTCTGCGCTGATGCTGGTTGTGCGCGCGCAGCGATCGATTCACCGCTTCAAAGCGGTTTTGGATGATGCCCAGCAGGGGCGCTTTGAGAGCCGTGTCACCCATATCGATGAGGGTGGCGAGATTGGCCAGGTGTGCTGGGGGGTGAACAACCTGCTCGATCAGCTGGAGGTGTTTATGCGGGAGGTGAAAGCCTCGGTTGAAGCCGCAAGTGATAGCAGCTTTCACCGCCAGTTTCTCACCCAGGGGCTTTCAGGTCAGTTTGCCTACAACGGACGGCTGGTTCAGCGGGCAGTAGAGGGGATTGAGGCGAGCCATCAAAATATCGAGCGCAGCCAGGTCAATAGCGAGCTTAGCGGTATCGGGCGTGGTGTGGCCGGTGGGTTGGCGCTGATTGAGGCGGATCTGCACAAAAACATCACCCACCTGGAGTCCATCACCCAGCGAAGCCGCCAGACCGCCTCCAAATCCCAGGAGAATGTGACCGCCATCGGCAGCGTGATTGCCGATCTGATGGTGCTACTTGAACACATCGAGCGCACAGGCAGCGGTATCGAGCAGCTGAGCAACCGCACCCGCGAGATCAACACCGTCGTCAACCTGATCAAAGATATCGCCGATCAGACCAATCTGCTCGCACTTAATGCCGCCATCGAAGCGGCCAGGGCGGGGGAGCACGGTCGCGGCTTTGCGGTGGTGGCCGATGAGGTACGCCAGCTCGCAGAGCGCACCGGAAAGGCCACGGGCGAGATTGCGGTTAGCATCCAGACGCTTCAGCAGGAGGCGGGGGATATCCGATCGGGCAGCGAGGAGATGACCCAGCTGGCTCAGGGCTCCAGCCACTCTATCGGTGAGTTTAAAGAGACCCTTGAGAGCTTCAATGCCGATGCTAAAGAGACCGCCGCCCAGACGCGCACCCTGGAGAATCTCGCCCACATCATTGAAGCGAAACTCAATCAGATTATCTTCAAATCCAACCTCTACTCCAGCATCTTTCACGGCGCTCTGCGCACACCCATCGCCGAGCGCTTTGAGGAGAGCGAGCTCGGGCGCTGGTACCGTGGCCAGGGCAAGACCCTCTTTGGGGCCTGTGAAACCTACCGAGCGATCGAGCCACTGGCACGCCAGCTCCACCAGGCAGCCCTCTCAAACGCCCGCTTCGTCCAAGAGGGCGATCGTGTGCGCGAAAACAAAGCGCAGGTCATCGAAAACTTCGAGCAGCTGGAGACACTTAGCGACCAGCTCTTTGAGCAGATGGATCGCCTTACGGAATCTCCAGCTCCACCGAGCCGATAAAGAGCAGATAAAGAGGGGTCTCTTCAATCAACACGCTCATGCGCACCCCGGTGACCATCTCAAACCCCTTGGCCGCCTCCTGGTGCTCCTTCATCGGCACCGGCAGCGAGAGGCCGACACAGACGCCGCGATCGGTTAGAAAGTTTTTGGCTTTACCGAGGATGGTGTTGGCAATCTCGCGGGCGGTATCCTCCCCCTCAGCTTGATCAAAGGCGCGATCGCCGGTGAGCACCTCTGAAAGCCGGGCCATGGTCTCACCGGGCATATAGACAAAGATGCTGCCAAAGACATCGCCGGCCACCGACATCAGCGCCCCCGCACTTGCCTCCTCAAGCCCCGCCTGATCGATATCGCATGCCACGATTCGAGCGCCGTGTTTTGCCAGCAGTAATGCCGTGGCGCGTCCGATGCCGCTGCCGGCGCCGCTGATAACGGCCAGCTTTCCTTCG